>DAOLDN010000548.1:0-2665 GCA_035327385.1 Verrucomicrobiota bacterium
GCCGGATGAAACGCAGCCCATTCTAAAAATACTGTCGAACGGACGTGCGGCATGTGACTCCGGAAGGTTTTTGCACCGGGCCGGAAGCCTGTCATCACGCCAGTTCGGACGCCTGCCGCTGCTGGCTTCCTGTTGCGTCCACGAAACTGAGAGGCGACCGAGGGCTTTGGTCGGCTCAATTACAACTTGCCAAAACCCGCCACTTTCTTAGATTGGGCGACCGTTTTGGAAATTATGCACTTGAATCATCCTTTCGCACTGCTCGCACAGGCCCCCTCCGGCCAGCAACCACCCCCGGCCTGGACGAGCCTGGTGATGTTCATCCCCATCATCGTCATCTTTTACTTCCTGCTCATCCGTCCCCAGCAGAAAAAGGCCAAGGAACACGCCGAGATGATCAAGACCGTCAAGGCAGGCGACAAAATCCTCACCACCGGCGGCATCATCGGCATCGTTCTGAACGTCCGCGAAAAGAGCCTCACGCTGCGCTCCAGCGACACCAAGCTGGAAATTGACAAATCCGCCATCGCGGCCATCACCGAGCGCGGCGGCCAAAACTCAGAAACCTGACCCGTTTTCAACCATGCGGAACAACCTCTGGAAGTTCATCTTCGTCATCATCGTCGTCGTCTGGTCGCTCTACGAGCTGTACCCGCCGACCAGCCGCAATCTTGTCCAGTATTTCGGCGAACGCGCCCGCGCCCGCGACGACGGATTCGCCGAAATCCTTTCCAAGGCGAAGGAACTGGAGCAGCAACGGCCCGACCGCCAGTTCGCCGTGTTGCAACAGGCCATCGGCACCAACGACATCCGGCGATACTTTCCCTTCTTTGACGTGAAGGGCGAACTGGACCCCACCTTCGCCATTCTCAATCGCCTCCAACGCGAGGCGGCGGGCAAAATCAAATTGGGCCTGGACCTCCAGGGCGGCACATCGTTCCTCGTGGAGATGAACACCAACCGCTTTGAAACCGTCACCACCGTCACCAACAGCCTCGGTGTCGTCCTTTCCGAAACCAACACCGCCACCTCCGAACTGGAAGGAGCGCTCGAACACGCCGTCGAAGTCTTGCGCAAACGAGTGGACAAATTCGGTGTCGCCGAACCCGTCATCCAGCCCGCCGGCAACAACCGAATTCTCGTCCAGTTGCCCGGCTTGTCCGAGGCCGACAAGGAAAGCGCCAAGAAACAGATTCAGCGCGCGGCGTTCCTCGAATTCCGGATCGTTCACGAACAAAGCGACACACTCGTCAAATTGGGCGAAGTGCCGCCCGGTTACGAACTGATGAAGCGCCGGGAACGCAATCCCGACGGCACGACCAGCCTTGAGGAAGTCATCGTCAAGAAACGGCCCGAACGCGGGCTGACCGGCAGCGCCATCAGAAGCGCGTTCGTCACGCGCGGCAATCTGGGCGAACCGGAGATTGATTTCACGCTCACCGGTGACGGTGCGGAAGTGTTCGCCGTCATCACACGCGAAAACGTCGGACGCAGACTCGCCATCGTGCTGGACGGTGACCTGTATTCCGCGCCGGTGATTCGCGGCCCCATTGAAACCGGGCGCGGCCAGATCACGGGACGGTTCGATTTGCGCGAAGCGTTCGAACTGGCGAACGTGCTGGAAAACCCGCTCAGAGCGCCGCTGAGAATCGTCTTCTCCAGCGACGTTGACCCCACACTCGGCAAGGACTCCATCCGCAGCGGCATCCAGGCGGCCATCTACGGCATCATCTTCGTCTCCGCGTTCATGCTGGTGTATTACATGCTCGCCGGCGTGATCGCGAACGTCGCTCTGGTGCTCAACATCCTGGTCCTCATGGGCGTCATGTGTTCCATCGGCACCACGCTCACACTGCCGGGCATCGCGGGCATCGTCCTGACCATCGGCATGGCGGTGGGCGCCAACGTGCTCATTTTCGAGCGCATCCGCGAGGAACTCGAATCGGGCAAATCCCTGCGCGGCGCGGTGGCCGCAGGCTACGACAAGGCCTTCAGCACCATCTTCGATTCAAACATCACAACGCTCATCACCTCCGTGATCCTGATCTTCATGGGCACAGGCCCGGTCAAGGGATTCGGCGTCACCCTGACCATCGGCATCTGTGTCAGCATGTTCACCGCGCTCGTCGTCACGCGGCTGGTCTTCGATTTCTTGATCAGCAGGAACATCATCAGCACTCTCAAGATGCTCCACCTGGTTCGCGGAACAAAAATCAACTTCATGCGCTGGGCCATCCCCGCGTTCGTGGCGTCCTGGGCGCTCATCGTCGTGGGCAACGGCTACGGCATTCTCGTTCGCGGCGAGCAAGCGTTGGGAGTGGAATTCACCGGTGGCGAGACCATCACACTCGGCTTTGACCAGGGCAAAGAGGTCGGCGTGGACAAGATCCGCGACGTCGTCACCGCCACGGGCGTTGGCGACGCGCTCATCGGCTACCAGAAGGACGTCGTCGGTGACACGAAAACATTGCGCATCACCGTCCGCGCGGACGACGCGGGTGACAGTGAAGCCGGCGCGGCGTCCAGGGTCATTTCACAGTTGAAAACCGCCTTCCCCGAAGCCGGGTTTGAAACCCGCAGTGTGGACCAGGTCGGCCCCACGGTTGGCAAGGAAATCCAGAAAACCGCCATTCTGGCGTCGTTGATCGCCATGTTCGGCATCCTG
>DAOLDN010000549.1:0-2659 GCA_035327385.1 Verrucomicrobiota bacterium
GCATCGGATTCTGGTGGGAAGACGACCAGCCTGTGATCTGGCGCGGGCCGATGATCATGCGCACGATCCAGCAGTTCATCGGGGTTGTCGAGTGGGGTGAACTGGATTATCTGCTCGTGGACCTGCCGCCGGGAACGGGTGACGCGCAACTTTCGCTGTGCCAGACGGTGCCGTTGGATGGCGGCGTGATTGTAACGACGCCGCAGGAAGCCTCGCTGGGAGTGGTGCGCAAGGGCATCGCGATGTTCCAGAAGGTGAACGTGCCGATCCTTGGCATCGTGGAGAACATGAGCTACTTCACCACCCCAAACGGGGAACGCGTGGAAATCTTCGGCCACGGCGGAGGACGCACCGAAGCGCAACGGCAGGCGGTGGATTTTCTGGGTGAAGTCCCCATTTACACGGAGATACGCGAGGGTGGCGACCGTGGTGTACCCGTGGTGGTGTCGTCGCCGGACAAGCCTGCGGGCAATGCGTTTCTGGAGGTTGGCCGGGCACTGAGACAGAAGCTTGGCTGATTTGGGCGGGCGGCTGGATTCCAGGCTGTTACATTCCGGTGGCAAGGCGGTAAAATTGATGACAAAATATAATGTTGTCAGGTCCGATTAAGGCGAATAGGCTCGGAGAAATTTTATGGAGCAGCGCATGTCCAACGAAACAATCGAGGCGCGACCCAATGGTGACTTGTTGAAGAATTCCTCCCTGTACCGCGAGTTCCAGGCGGAGCGCGAGGAGATTCTCAAGCACAAGTGGATCGAGTCCGAG
Organism: Verrucomicrobiota bacterium; assembly: GCA_035327385.1. Taxonomy (GTDB): domain Bacteria; phylum Verrucomicrobiota; class Verrucomicrobiia; order Limisphaerales; family JADLHS01; genus DAOLDN01. Next base: position 766 of record DAOLDN010000549.1, read on the forward strand.
AAGGCGGGTTATGACATCGGCTTTGAGCGTGCATTGACGGACTGGATCATCAAGCACCGCTCCAAATGGCGGCGCTCGCGTCAGGCGGCCAACCAGTGACCAAATCCAACCAGCGCACCTTTAACGCCGGACTGAGAGCCGGCCAAGGCGCAGATGAAAACGAAAAAATTCAGCAACGGATCAGCCACACGGGCTGGTTCGTTTTTTTATGCCTGAACACGCCGTCATCCTCAACGATTCCGCCATCCAGCGCGCCCTGACGCGCATCGCCCACGAAATTGCCGAACGCAACGAAACCTCCGCCGACGTGGTGCTGGTCGGCATTCCCAAGGGCGGCGTGCCGCTGGCGGAAAAACTGGGAGGCCTCCTCGCCGGCATCTGGAAATCACCCGTGCCGACGGGCTGCCTGGACGTTTCCATGCACCGCGATGACTTGGATCAGCGCGTCGCGCCAAAAGTCCATCCCACCGTCATTCCGTTCGACGTGACCGGGAAAACAGTCGTGCTCGTGGACGACGTGTTGTTCAGTGGACGCACGGTGCGTGCGGCGATGGATGCGCTGAACGACTTTGGGCGGCCACGGAAGATTCAACTGGCCGTGTTAATTGACCGGGGGCATCGCGACCTGCCCATCAAGGCGGATTTCGTTGGCAAGAACGTGCCCACGTCGGTGCTTGAAAAGATTCACGTCCGCATCGGCAAGGCCGGCGCGGCGGACGAAGTGGTGCTGGACAAACCATGACCTGGAACCGCAAACATCTTCTGGACATCGAATCGCTCTCGGCGGAGGAAATCCACACCGTGCTGGACACGGCACGGGCGTTCAAGGCCGTGGGCGAACGCGCCATCAAAAAAGTCCCGGCATTGCGGGGCAGGACGGTCGTCAACCTGTTCGTCGAACCCTCCACTCGCACCCGCATCAGTTTCGAGCTTTCCGAGCAACGCCTTTCGGCAGACATCATCAATTTCACCGCCGAGGCTTCTTCGCTGAAGAAGGGTGAAACCCTCAAAGACACCGCCCGCAATCTGGAGGCGTTGAATGCGGACTTCATCGTCATCCGCCACAGCGCGGCGGGCGCGGCGCATTTCCTGTCGCGGGTACTGGACGCGCATGTGATCAACGCCGGTGACGGCTCGCACGAACACCCCACGCAGGCATTGCTGGACACATTCACCATCCGGGAGCGAAAAGGGAAAATCGCCGGGCTGAACGTGACCATTCTTGGCGACGTGCTGTTCAGCCGTGTGGCGAGATCGAACATCTGGGCACTGACAAAGCTCGGCGCAAAAGTGACACTGTGCGGTCCGGCCACTCTCGTGCCGCGAACATTCGAGCGAATGGGCTGCCGCGTCACCTACGACCTGGACGAAGCCATCCGCGACGCGGACATCATCAACCTGTTGCGCATCCAGCATGAGCGCCAGCGCAAGACGATGTTCCCGAGCATTGGCGAATACACCACGTTGTTCGGATTAAACAAGGCGCGTCTCGCAAAGACCAAACCTGACGCGCTGATCATGCATCCCGGACCGATCAATCGCGGCGTGGAAATTGACAGTGAGATCGCCGACAGCGGTCGCTCGCTGATTTTGGAGCAGGTGACCAACGGCATCGCAGTGCGAATGGCCGTGTTGTTTCTGGTCAACGGAGGCCAGGGAGCAAGCGAGGTTTCCCCGGCTTGACAACGTGCATTGCAGTTGCCCCTGCCTTCAAAGTCCGATGGGGTGCCATGCGGTCTTGAACTCCACCGTGTCGAGAATCCAGTAAGGGTCTTCGGGTTTGGCCGTGAACCAGTCGGTGGTCGGAAGCGAATGTTTGAAGTAACGCTTGAGGTTGATGGCCGAGCCGCCGTGCAGTTGTCCGGCGATCGCGTCATCGCCAGAGCCGTCCACG
>DAOLDN010000550.1:0-2657 GCA_035327385.1 Verrucomicrobiota bacterium
CCAGCGCCACCGCAAGGGATTCATCTCCCACTGGCAGGGCGTTTATGAAGCGCCGCCGCCGGTCGTTGATCCCATCCAGAAGGACACCGCCGAATCGCTGCTGCGAAAGCTCATCGAACTGAACGACCCTCGCTACGTTCCCGCCGGCTACATCCTTGCCGTGATGCTGGAACGCAAACGCATACTCAAGGTCAAGGAACAGATCCTCAACGAGGGCAAACGAACGTTCATCTACGAACAACCCAAGACCGGCGACGTCTTCACCATCACCGACCCGGCGTTGCGCCTCGATCAATTGGAGCAAGTCCAGCGCGACGTCGCCGCGTTGCTGGAACACGGACTCACTCCGCCCCAGCCAGTCGAAGCTGCCGCCGCGCCCACTGAAGAAGCCGCACCGCAACCCGCCGAAGCGGAAACCGAGGTCAAAGCAGGCTGAAGACAATTACGATTTATGATTTGCGAATTACGACATCGCCCTGAACCACCAGGCCGCGCGTCAATCGTAAATCATAAATCGTAAATCAAAAATATCCGCACCGTGTCCGATCTCGCCACTTTTCAAACCCGTCTCGGATACACATTCCGTGACGAGGGTCTTTTGCGACTGGCGCTCACGCATCCGTCGGTGGCGCACGAACAGGGCGCGAACGTCCAGACCAACCAGCGGCTGGAATTCCTCGGCGATGCCGTGCTGCAACTGGTGTTGACCCGCGCTCTCTATGAAAAATTCCCGGACCTCGGCGAAGGCCCGCTGACGAAGGCCCGCGCCAAGCTCGTCAATCGCCGCACGCTCGCCGAACGTGGACGCACGCTCGACATCGGCTCGCAACTGGTCATGAGCCGTGGCGAGGACACGCAAGGTGGTCGCGAACGCCCCTCCGCTCTTGCCGACGCTTACGAAGCGTTGCTCGGCGCGATGTTTCTCGACGGCGGCTTTCCGGCCGCCAGCGAATTCATTCTCAAGGAATTCAGCGCCAATGTTGGCGATCTCGCCAGCGTGCCGGTCATGGACAACCCCAAGGGCGAATTGCAGGAACTGCTTCAATCCAACTCACAGGAAGCGCCGCAATACAGCGTCGTGTCCGTGGCAGGGCCGGACCACGATCGTGTCTTTGAATGTATCGTGCGCCATGGTGGCGTGGAACTGGCGCGCGGTCGCGGCAAAAGCAAGAAGGCCGCCGAAAGCGACGCCGCGCTTGCCGCCCTGCGACAATTGCGAGGCAAATCGGAACTGCCCGGACAAATCACCATGAAACTTTGAGCCGGCGGACATCGCCGGACATCCCTATGAAATCTATCTTCAACTCGAAAAGCAAAGCCCTCATCGGCGTCGTCCATCTCAAATCATTGCCCGGCTCACCGCGTTGGAGTGGAAACCTTCGATCACTGATTGATTTTGCTGTCGCCGATGCCCGCGCCTACGAACGCGGCGGCGCACAGGCCATATTCATCGAGAACTTCGGCGACGTGCCGTTCACCAAATCCAGCGTCGCGCCCGAAACCATCGCCGCCATGACGGCTGCCGGATGCGCGATCCGCGCCGCAGTGAAATTGCCCATTGGCTTCAACGTTCTCCGCAACGACGCACAAGCCGCATTGGCTCTTTGCGCCGCGTGCGGCGGTGATTTCATCCGCGTCAACGTCCACACCGGTGCCATGCTCACCGATCAGGGATTGATCGAGGGTGACGCCTACAACACCGTGCGCTATCGCTCTCGTGTTTGTCCCGGTGCGGCAATCTTCGCCGATGTCCACGTCAAACACGCCGTCCCGCTCGGCAACTGGACGATTGAAGATTCGGCCCACGACACCGTGGAACGCGGCCTGGCCGATGCGTTGATCGTCTCCGGCGTCGGCACCGGTCAGGCGGCGGACATGGACGACGTGCAGCGTGTGCGCAACGCCTGCCCCAAGGCGAAGCTGCTGCTCGGCAGTGGCATCACGCTGGCCAACGTTCGCGAATACGTGAAACTGGCCGACGGCGTCATCGTCGGTTCGTCCCTTAAGAAAGACGGAAAACTCGCAAATCCGGTGGATGCAAAGCGTGTCGCGGCGCTCGCGCGGGAAATGTTGAAGTAGAGCGGCAGTTCAATCCGGCGAAGCGGCAAAAAAATCTTTCCCCGCGGAGCGATTCCTCCGTTACATTCGGTGCATGCCAGCGCCCTCGAACCTGCTTGAACTGAAGGACATCACAAAAACCTATTCCGCAGCCACTGCGGGCGGGCTGTCCGTGCTCAACGGAATTTCGCTCGACGTCCGCCGCAGCGAATCGCTGGCCATGGTCGGTCCGTCAGGCTCCGGCAAGAGCACGTTGCTGCAAATCATCGGGACGCTCGATCGCCCCACGAGCGGCACGGTAACGCTTGACGGCAGGGACTTGAGCCAGTTGAACGACCAGCAGATTGCCGAAGTTCGCAACCGGCAGATTGGTTTTGTTTTTCAATCTCATTTCCTGCTGCCTCAATGCACCGTCTGGGAAAACGTCCTTGTGCCGACGCTGGCGGGCGCGGAGTCCAAAGTCCAAAGTCCAAAGTCTGAAACCGCAGGGGCCCGCGCCGAACGCTTGCTCAAACGCGTAGGGCTTGGAGAACGTTTGAGTCACCGGCCCGGTCAATTGTCCGGCGGAGAACGACAACGTGTGGCCGTCGTCCGCGCGC
>DAOLDN010000551.1:0-2649 GCA_035327385.1 Verrucomicrobiota bacterium
GTGAGGGACAGCAGATGCCAGTTGGTGGGCGAGGCGGGGCTTGACAGCAGGCGGTTCTGGGTTTCGGCAAAGGGTTTTGCCATCAACGGACAGAACGTCGGGAACGGGCAGCGCGTGAAAATAAAATTGATGGCCAGCGCGCCGCCCTTGTATTGCGCGGTGGAGATGGGTTTGCCGTTCTGATCAATGAACCGGTACTCCGGCAACGCGTCGCCCTCGTTGAGAGGTTCGACATCACGCACGAGACGGAACGGGCCGGAGGTCGGAGCCACATTGACTCGCGGCACGTCCAGTTTCCTGACCTGATCAATCCAGCCGTCGTCCTCGGTCACGATCATGCGGAACGAAATGCTGTCGCCGGGCTCCAGACCCGCCAGTTCATTCGTGTCCCGGACTTCGAGCGGCATCGTCATCGCCGCCATGTAACCCGGAATCTCCTCGTGCTTGATGCGGGCGGTCTTGCCGTCCGCCTCCAGTTCAATGACCACGCCCTTGACCTGGAAGGTTCTTCGGTCCGACGGCGTCTCGTTCGACGGCGCGGGTTCGGATGGATTCTTTCCGCAACCGGCCAGCAGCACCGCAGCCAGACTGGACAATATGAAACGATACATGGCGCAACGTTGCCTTCCTGCGAGGCGTCTGGCAAGCGCAGTCGCCACACAATTGCCACTGCCGCTGCACCGAATTTGTTCCCGCGAGGTCAATCCCATACTTCATGAAGTATGGTAGCGTGCCGTGGCGTCAACTCGTGCTGCGCATTTGTGCGCGTTTGACTCGGGCGGAAGGCCGACGTCCTTGCCAAGCGGCAAATTCCGTGTTTAATCCCGTCGTCATGCCAACGCAAACGTCGCCCAGCCAGAGCGCGGAAGATTATTTGGAACGCATCCACGAATTGATCGAATCCAAAGGCTATGCCCGCGTCGTGGACATCGCGGGGTCGCTCAAGGTGCGTCAGGCTTCCGTGACGGTCATGGTCCAGAAGCTTGCGCGGTCCGGTTACGTGAAATACGAGAAATACCGGGGGCTGGTGCTCACGGAAAACGGCCTCGCCGTCGCTCGCGCCATCCAGAGCCGGCACGCGACGTTGTCACGGTTCTTCTCCCTGTTCGGCCTCGACGACGAAACGCAGCGGCTCGACATCGAGGGCATCGAACATCATCTCAGCCCCGCCACGCTCCGGACGCTCGCGGACCTGGCGGCGTTTTTTGAAACGAACCCCGACACGCTCAAGGCGTTCAAACAATCGCGCAAACGCGGCGCGCGAAAGTGAACATGGACCGGCCAGCCCTGCGGCAGGTCGCCCTGGAGGAACTGGAAGCCACCATCGCCGCCCTGCCCGCGCCCTTGCGGGAGGAGGCGCGCAAGTTGCCGGTGACATTCGAGAGCGTTCCCAACGACGGCCTCGTCGCCGACGGCATCCATCCCGACACACTGGGATTGTTTGTCGGACCTGATTTCGCCGACGAAGGCAGCGTGCCCATGCCGCCGCAAATCATCCTGTTCCTCGACAACATCCTGGACATGGCCGAAGGCGACCCGGACATCTTTCGCGAGGAGGTTCGCGTGACACTGTTGCACGAACTGGGACATTACCTCGGACTGGATGAAGCCGACCTGACGGATCGCGGACTGGAATGAATCGCCGTCAACAGTCGCGCAACGCGTTTGTGTTCGCCGCCGTGTGACCGCATGCTGACACTGTTCGACGTCCGGAAATTCCCGGCCCGATCAAAACCCGCAATTTTCATTTTGGTGCGGAGCGCCGGCTTGCAGCCGGCTTTGGGCCGGGAAAAGTCGGGAACCGTCCGCATTTCCGAACGCTTTAAGCCGATTACAAATCGGCGCTCCCTCAAAATGAGGATTGCTGGATCAAAACCCGCTTGAATTTATCAACGCGGATTTCTTCCATATATGCGATGGGTGAGACTGTGAAACCGGCCTGGATGCCACTGACACCGCGCGGCGTTGCGGCGTTTGCGCACGCCACGACGGGGCGACTGTTGCTGGTGCAATTCCTATTTGCGCTGACGGCGGGCATCGTCGTCGCGTGGTTCGCGCAGTTCGCCGTGTTCCCGGTCATCAGCCGCGCGATCGCGCAACTGCCGGAGCAGGGCGAAATCCGTTCGCGCCAGCTCGACTGGCGCGGCGACTCTCCGCAACTGCTGGCCGAGGGCGGTGTGCTGGCGCTGACCGTTGACCTGAACCATGCCGGCGACGTGCGACCCCTGGCCGACGTGGCTGTGGAATTCGGGCGGGACGGCTGGCGGGCGCGGTCGTTGTTTGGAATCATGGAGGCTCGTTATCCTTCCGGCTGGGTGATCGCGTTCAATCGCGCGGAACTGAATCCCAAATGGGGCGCGTGGCGTCCGGTGTTCCTGGCCGGGGCCGTGGCGGGAACGACCGTTTGGCTCATGCTGACGTGGGCGTTTCTGGCCGCGTTGTACGCTCCCGTGGTGCGCGTGGCCGGTGAATTCGCGGACAGGGATTTGGATTTCGTCCGGAGCTGGCGGATGTCCGCAGCCGCATTGATGCCCGGCGCGTTGATCATGACCGCGTCCATCGCGGCCTATGGCATCGGACTGATGGATTTGGTGGGGTTCCTGTTCGCGTTTGGAATCCATCTGGCGGTGGGATGGGTTTGTCTGTTCC
>DAOLDN010000552.1:0-2646 GCA_035327385.1 Verrucomicrobiota bacterium
GGTCAGGGAGAAATCCGGCCCGTCGCTGTTGTTGGTCAAAACCAACGGCGTGGTGCTGGCGCGTTACCCGCCGCAGGACAAGCCGTTGAAGGGCGCTCCGTATCCGGTCAAACCCATTCTCCCCGCCGTGTTGTCCAAGCGGCGCGACAATCGAGGCTTCGAATCCGTGGCGTTGTCCGCCGACGGAAAGACCGCTTATGTGATGCTCCAAAGCGCCGCAATCGGCAAACCGAAGAAAAAGTTCAACGACAGTCGCGTGTCACGCGTCGTCCGGCTTGACGTGAGCGAACCGCTGAATGCGCGCGTCACCGGTCATTTCCTCATGCCGTTACACGCCGCGTCGGAATTCACCGTCGCGCAAAAGCAGACCAACGTAAAACTGAACGACGCCGAGTGGATCGGCCAGGACAAGCTGCTGGTTCTGGAACAGGCCAAAGGCGAAGCGCGGCTGCTGGTCGCCGATTTCTCACAGGCCACCAACCTGCTGGACCGCACGGACGAGAACGAACTGTCGTTCGAGGCTGCGGGCGGCGACCTGTCCCAATTGAAGGTGACACCCGCGCGGGTGGAAACGTGGTTCTCCACCAAGCAGGTCAACACCATTGACAGCGACAAGCTCGAAGGTCTGGCGATCGTCGGCCCGCAGGAAATCGCGTTGGTCAATGACAATGATTTCGGCACGGGCGACAACAAGACCGGACAACCTTCCACCTTCTGGTTGATTCGCGTCAATCGGCCCATGCCCTGAAAGCTGGGTCCGTGTGTTCGTAACGGAATTGTCACCGCCCGGTCAAACGTACGCCACCTCCCGCACGCACTAATCAAGCATGACCGTCGCAACGTGCGACGTAATCCCTGTTGAAATGTGCGTATGATAAAAACATCGGTCGCGGCAGTCTTGCTGGCCGCTTTCGTCCACCAGTCCCACGCCCGGCTCGCCATCACGGAAGTGATGTCGTCCTCGCAAAACACACCCCATCCGCAACACTCGGATTTCTGGGAGCTGACCAATTTCGGCACCAATTCGGTGGACCTGACGGGCTACAAATTCACCGACGGCCAGAACGATCTCGCTTCGGCCCAAAACAACATTGACGTGCTCAATGGCGTGATCATCGGCCCGGGCGAATCCATCATCCTGTCCCAGATTGAGCAGGACACCGAGCCGCAGCAGTTCATTGACTGGTGGGGCGCGGCCAATCTGCCGGTCAATGTCCAGATCAGGATGTACATCGGGCCTGGATTCGGTTCGGGCGGCGACGGGGTCCAGCTTTGGGATGCGAACGACGAACTTGTGGACGCCGTGACTTACGGCGAGGCGACTCGCGGCGTGACGTTCACCTACAACACGAACTCAGGCTCGTTCGCCGTGTTGAGCACAATTGGTGATCCCGGAGTTTTCACGGCGGCTGTCAACGGCGACATCGGTTCTCCGGGCTACACGGCAGGTCCGGTGTCGTTGACCATTCTGGAGCATCCTACAAACCTGACGATTTCGGCGGGCTTCGACGCCACGTTCATCGCTTCGGCCCAGGGCCTTCCCAAGCCACGCTATCAATGGTTCTACAATGGCAACGTCCTGAACGACGCCACCTCGGCCACACTCATCATCACTAACGCGCAAACATCCGACAGCGGAAACTACCATGTGGTCGTTTCCAACGGCTTGCAGAGCGCCGTCAGTTCCAACGCTGTGCTCACGGTCAATCCCGCCGCCAGTGCGCCCGTTTTCACAGTCGCGCTTCCACCCGCTCTCATGCCGACCATCGGCCAGAACATCACGCTCACGGCCCAGGCGGTGGGCTTCCCCACACCCCAGTATCAATGGCGCACCAACGGCGTGGATTTGCCCGGACAGACCGCCGGTCAATTGATGCTCTCCGACGTTCAGACCAACAACTCTGCCACCTACACCGTCGTCGCGTTCAATTCCGCAGGCACTAACTCCGTTTCGACCATCCTCACCGTCACACCCAAACCGAAACTCGTGGTCACGGAAGTTCAAGCCTCCGAAGCCATCCCCGTGGGTGAACACCGGGACTGGTGGGAACTCACCAATCTCGACGATCACACCATCAATCTGCGCGGCTACCGGTTCGACGACGGCTCGGCGACCATCACCAGCGCCTTCACCTTCACCAACGACATCCTCATCAAACCCGGCGAATCCGTCGTGTTCGTCCAGGAAATCAATTCCGCCAATTTTGCCGTCACACCCGACGTGTTCCGCGCCTGGTGGGGAACAAACCAACTGGAAGGCGTCCAGATCGTCACCTACCCGGACATCGGCCTCGGACTCAGCTCCGGTGGCGACGCCATAAATCTCTGGAATCCCACCGCCACGGCCAATAGCGACACCATCGCCAGCGTCACCTTCTCCGCCTCCCCAAATCCTGCCGGCAGAACCTTTGTCTATGACCCCGATGCTCCCATCGCCGGCATCCTGAACGTACTCGCCACCGAAGGCGTCAACGGAGCGTTCGTCGCCGAACAAAGCGGCGACATCGGCTCACCCGGTCGCGTGGTGGATCCGTTGATCATTTCCGCTGTCCGCGCAGGAAACGACGTGGATCTCACCTGGCCCGGAGCGCCCGGCAGAAACTATTCCGTCGAATACAAGGACGACATTTCGAGCCTGGAATGGAC
>DAOLDN010000553.1:0-2633 GCA_035327385.1 Verrucomicrobiota bacterium
AACGTGGATTTGCAAGTGGACGATGAAGCGGCGTGAACGCCGCGCCCCGGCCACAGTTGTTTTGAAACCGCTCTAAAGGCGGAACTCCATGGTTTTGTCGCCGCGTTTCAAGCGACTTTTCAAACCGGCTCTGAGCCGGGCGATGCGGTTGGAAGCGCGGGCAAAACTGAACGCACCCGGAAGTTCCCCGCCCATCCTCGCCGCTGTAGATGATTGAAGCGGTCACGGATGTCCTGTTTTTCGTCCCTCCAATAACTTTACCGGCTCATGCCGAAGTTCCCTGCCCCTCGGTCTCGTCCATCTGCATGCCGCCCGAACGTTCAAGGAATTCCCGTCGGGAGATTGAAGCCCGCGACACGGCAGACTTGATGCCTGCGCCGCTTGGGTTTGCGCGACTGTAACTGCCGCTCCGCCGCTGTTTGTTTTCAATCCTATCCGGTCATGGTGGGCGTCCCCGGATGAACGGCACCGTCAATGCTAATTCAACCTGAAAGGAGATCGGATGACCACGGCATGGACAGAGCGAGCGACCAGGTTTGAAGGTGCATTCTGCAACGCACACCGCGTCCGAATTTCCTTTCGGATGCGACTCGTCCCCGCCGGCCCTCAATTCCTTGTCCCGTGAAACCGTCGAGCCGAATCCTGGTCTGCTTTGCCGCCGTGACCCTCGCGGTGAACTCAAAGGCGACCAACCAGATGACACTTCTATACAACGAAGCCGTCAACCAGCTTGATTCCCAGCCATCCCAGGATTCTCCGTTTTTCATCGAGCGATTCAAACAGGCATTCAACGAAAGGGCCGATGAGACTTTTTCCGACAGTTTCGGCCCTTTTGAACGGATGCACCGCTATCTCAGACATTCGGACGGGTCATGGCGGGATTATCTCGACAAAATTGACGACGCTGCGGGCGACTCCATTTATTCGTCCCTGGAGTACAGCCTTCGCGACGCGGCCCTCACGCTGCCGCTGGGATCGTGGATGAATCAGAATCACGATTTCCTGTCCGACTTCTTCGTCAATTCCGTGGACGCCGTGGAAGAAGAATCCGTCGCTCCGCTCAATCCCAATTACGTTCCGAACGAGCGCCGTTGGTGGAGGCGCATCGCGAAATCAGAAACGTTCCAATACGGTGTTCGCCCTTTCAGGACCGATCCCTACGCGTTCCTCAGTTTTCAAGTCATGGACACCGGACGACCGGCGTTGCTGGGGCATGTGCGGTACTTTTATCGCGATTTTGCCGACCACCGCTTCCAGCTTGCCGTCTCGATGCCCTTCGAAGCGGGCATCGCCCTGGACATGGGGACGGCCTACCAGTTCGGAGCGAACGACGATGAAATGAAAGCCGTCGTCAAATTCACGAAGACTTTCAGGAGCGGCGGTGTCGCCCATTTGGGAATGGAACTGCGCAACACGCCCACACTCGTTGCCGGCATCACCCTGCCGTTGTGAATCGCCACCCGATTGATTCAGAAGGATTGATGGCGTGGAACGGACCATCACTGCGGCACGGAGCGATGATAGATGCGCCATTCGAAACCGTTCAACCGGAAATTGGGAAAACCGCCGGCGGGAGCCTCGGGCATTCCCGAAATGCGAACGGGCTTGAAACTCTGGCTGTTCTTGATTTCCGCTGAACCGGAGACGGCGCGATTGGAGAGATTCACGACAATCACGAATTCATCCTTGTCGTCCGAACGCATGAACGTCACGAGGTCGCCGGGGTTGGAATTTTTCAACCACGTGACCTGTCCTCCGCGAAGCGCAGCGTATTGTTTGCGCAATTTGATGAGGTCGCGATAGATGTCGCGAAGCGGGGGGCGTTCCTTGGGTTTCCAAAAGACCGGCAGCTTTTCAAACAATGCGGGGTCGCCGGATTCGGTGGCGTCGCCCACCTCCATACCGTTGTAAAGGAGCGGAACACCGTCCAGCATGAACATCGTCACGGAAGCCGCCGTCGCGCCGCGGATGCCGTATCGCGCCACGGCGCGGGCTTCGTCGTGGTTGTCGGTCATTCGCATGTGGAGCGAGCCTTTTGGGAATTGTTGAACACTTTCCTCCCAGGAGCGCTGGATGTCCGAGGCCGGCGCGGAATGGAGCATGACGTTGTTCAGCGTGGCGAGCATGGGCCAGGAGTAATCAATGTCGAAGGCGTTCGTCAGCAGCGGCGGCTGGCTGGCTTCGGCGAGCATGACGATGTCGCGCTTGGTCTTGTCGAGTTCGACGCGTGCCTCGTTCCAGAAATCCACCGGGACCATGTGCGCCACGTCGCAGCGGAATCCGTCCAAGTCGAATTCCTTCAGCCAGTATTGGAGCATGGTGATCATGTAGCGGCGCATTTTGGGGTTGCTGTAGTCCAAGCCGGCAACGTCCGTCCATTCGGGTACGGGCGGGACGATTTTTCCGCTGGCGTCGTGTTTGTAGAATTCGGGATTGGACTTGATGAGCACGTTGTCCCAGGCGGTGTGATTGGCGACGATGTCAATGATGACCTTCATGTCACGCTTGTGGGCCTCGGAAATGAGGCGTTTGAAATCGTCGGCCGAGCCGAGGTCGGGATTGATGGCGTAATAGTCGCGGACGGCGTAGGGACTGCCGAGCGTTCCCTTGCGGAGCGTCTCGCCGATGGGATG
>DAOLDN010000554.1:0-2623 GCA_035327385.1 Verrucomicrobiota bacterium
GGCGTTCGACGGCCTTGTCCATTTGCGGCAGCAGGAACGGGTCGGCGAGGTTCTTGAGTCGCGGTTGAAGGAAGGATTCGATGGCGGGCGCTGCTGTCAGACCGCGATTGACCAGGCATTGGGCGAGCAACGGGGAGATTTTCCACTGCGAGGCCAGATGACCGGCGAGCAACGGTTGTGAGGGCGCGATGTTCCAGCGGTATTTCATGCGTTGCCCGAGAGGAAGGAATGCAGGGCGCGGAAGGATTGCGCGAGATAGGCAACGGCCAGTCCGCCGAGCAGAGAGAAATAGACGAGGTTGGCGAGACAGGCGGCGTAAGCGGTCCAAATCAGCGCTCCGTCCTCCTCCATCATCGAGGCGGCCATGAGGATGATGGCGTAACCGGGCAGAGCGTTGGAGCCGAGGAACGGGAACGGCGGCAACGGCAGCGCGAGCAACAGAGCCAGGACGACAATCAGCAGCGCGTGCGCCGTTCGCGTGGCACGCCACGTCATCCAGCGGGTGCGGCGCGGACGGGAGAACCTTTCCAGCAACCGGCACAGTTTGTAGCCGCCGCCGAGGATGACTTTTCTGACTTTCATCGGCAGTTTTCGGTTGCCCAGGAACGCGGGCAACCGGGGTTTGCCGCCAAAGGCGATCCGCACGGCCAGCATCGCGATAACAAGCCCCAACAGCAGGCTCAGGCCCGGCAACGGCATCCACAGGGCGAATGGAAGGCTGAGAATGATGAATACGAGATAAATGCCGCGACCGTGGGTGCGTTCGAGGAGTTGGTTTACAGTCAGGGGCGCGTCACCCGGTGACGCGAGCAGTCTCGCGAGGTTTCGCGAGAACGGCGTGTGTCGCGGGCGATGTGGAGTGTGCATCCGTCGGGCTAGTTTTAACAATCGCCGCACGGAGTCAATGCGGGTTGTGGGGGATGTCAGCGGCGCATCTTGACACCGCCCGCCGAACGTGCGGGCGTTGCGGAGCGCCGATCTCCGATCCGGCGCGTTACGGACGAGCCCCACACACCTGCCGGGCCGGAAACCGCGCTCCGGAGGCAGTGTCGAGAAGCGTCTTGTCAGCCGCGTTCTTACGAACGCAGCCACGACTTTATAGGCGCGTTTTCCTGTCGTTTTCCGAGGCGACTGCGCGCTCGCGACGACCGGCGGCGATGGACAGGGCGATGGACGTGATGAGAATGGCCGCCACGACCAGCAGCGAAACGCTTGCGGGAATGTCGGCCTGAAACCATTTTTGAGGTTCGTGGCCGTGAGGATCAATCAGCATTTTTATACCGATGAACACCAGCACGAACGACAGTCCGATCTTGAGGTAGCGGAAATAGCCGATGGCGCCGGCCAGGAGGAAGTACATCGAACGCAATCCCAGGATGGCGAAGACGTTCGACGTGAAAACGATGAACGGTTTTTGAGTGATGGCGAAGATGGCCGGAATGGAATCCACGGCGAAGATGAGGTCCGTGGTCTCCACCATCACCAAAACGAGCGCGAGCGGCGTGAGAAACAAACGGCCACCATCGCGAACGGTGAATTTCTGCCCGTGGAACTCGTTCGTGACGGAAAACATTCTCTTCGCCAGGCGGATGACGGGATTTTTATCGGGATGCACGCCCTCGTCACCGACGAAGAGCATTTTGATTCCGGTGAAAACGAGGAACGCGCCGAAGATGTAGAGCGTCCACATGAACTTGCTGATGAGGGCCGCGCCCGCGAGGATCATCACTCCGCGCATGATCAACGCGCCAAGGATGCCCCAGAACAGGACCCGGTGCTGATACTGCGGCGGAACGCGGAAATAGGTGAAGATGAGCGCAATGACGAAGACGTTGTCCATCGAGAGAGACAGTTCGATGACGTAACCGGTGATGAACTCCACCGTTTCGGTGCGTGTCCAGCCCTCCACGATGGCGGGCGAGATGAACAGTCCGAAACAGAACGACAAGGTCACCCAAACGCTGGTCCACGCGAGGGCTTCCTTGAAGCCAACGACGTGCGCCTTGCGATGGAATACACCAAGGTCGAGCGCGAGGAAGAAGAGAATGCACCCCACGAATCCCGCCCAGTGCCAGGGCGAAACTTGCGCAACAGCGAAGAGGGGTGAAAGGCTCACACGGTGGCGGCCGCCGCCTCGGCGTTGACCTGGCCCGCACCAATCGCCGGACGTTCGCCCTTGTGCCACCACAGGACGATGGCGCTGGCGATGTAGATGCTCGAATAGCAGCCGGTCAGGATGCCGATGAGGAAGGCGAACGCAAAATCGTTGATGACGCCGCCCCCGAAGAGATAGAGCGCCAGCGTGGCGATGAACGTCGTGCCGGACGTGATGATCGTGCGGCTCAGGGTCTGGTTGAGCGCGTGGTTCATGATCTCGGTGAACGTGCCTCGCAGACCCAGTTTCAGGTCCTCGCGGATGCGGTCGAAGATGACGATGGTGTCGTTGATGGAAAAACCGATGATGGTCAGCAGGGCCGCCACAGTGGTGGCGTTCATCTGATGGCCGGCCAGGAAATACCAGCCTGTGGTCATCAGGATGTCGTGAATCACGGCGACGACCGCGCCGACGGCGAAGGAGAATTCGTAACGGAAGGCGACATAGACCAGGATGCCGAACATGGCG
>DAOLDN010000555.1:0-2611 GCA_035327385.1 Verrucomicrobiota bacterium
CACCAGTCGTCCGCCACCCGTTTCCACAAGTGTGGAGATGCCCCGTGCGATGGCGTCGGTGTTCAGCGTTTTGCCATCGGGAATGGCTCCGAAGTTTGTGATGTTGAGCGCACGGTTTGGGATGGCCGGCAACGGAACATCCGGCATCTTGAAACGCCTCATGGGATTGTCATCGGCCCGGGTCGAGCAGGCGATGGCCACGGCGACAGCCAAGATACCGGACAATGGAAGACGACGCAGCGATTGAGTGCAGATGTTCATGCTGTGATGATTGGGCGCGAGACGGAACGTGTAAAGCGGTTTTGCCGCCCCCGATGTGGCGGCGCACAGTGGATCACACGGTGAGGAGTGGGCCGGAGTCGCTGCTGAAACGCCGTTCACACGGCACCTGATATTGCCGCTGCCCTGCCCTTGGGAATTCTGCCGAGGTGATATATGAGAAAGCCGTGAAGGAACTGTCGCAGTTCGTTGACCTGTGCCGCGCTGGGTTTGATTCGAAGCACGGCGTCCCAATCCCCCGCCCCGATCAATGCGCGTGCGACGAATTTGGTCCCGGCTGTGATTTGGGCCTTGGCCAAATCCGGCAACTGGCCGAGTTCGTCCAGCAGTTTGAGTTCAAACGCGAAAAGGTTCTGCGGTTGCGCCGGGTGTGCCGGCAACGCGTTGAGAAAAGCGCGGGTCAAATCGTGAACACCCGCCAGCGGCGTGTCCGTCTCGGTCGTCTGTTCTATGAGCGCCGCCGCGTAAGCCGCCTGTCGCAGCCATCCCAGGTCCGAACGCAAGGCGGCGCGAGTCTCCAGCAGTTTCACTTCGCGCAACGTGTGGAGTTCCGACCTGCGGCTGCGGCTGAAGCTCAAGTCGGCTTCGTAAAACAAATCCAGCTTTCCCGCAAAAGGCGATTTCGGACGTCGCGCGCCTTTGGCCACAGTGGCGATCCGGCCAAACGCGGGCGTGAGCCAGTGGACGATGAGGCTTGTCTCGGTCAGAGGCCGGGTGCGAAGGATGATTCCCGATGCCGATACGATCATGGTTTGGGCACATCACCCGGCGGTGGCGCGAGTTGTTGCGCGGCAACCGGCACGCCCATCGTTTGGTGCGTGGGTGCATAGCTTGGGGACACGGCTCCCAGGCTGATGATGAATTTGATGGCGTCTGCCACGGACATTTCGAGGCGTGTGACGTCCTTTTCCGGCACGAGCACCAGCCAGCCGGAGGGGGGATTGGGCGTGGTGGGGACGAACACGCAGACGACGTGTTCCTTCGTCTTGGCCTGAATCTCGTCGTGTTGTTCGCTGGTGATGAAGCCGATGGAGTAAATCCCCGGTCTCGGAAACTGGATCATTACCACGGTCTTGAACGCGCTTTTCTTGCCGGTGGAGAAGGCCTCGTTGACCTGTTTGATGGTGGCATAGACCTTGTTCAACAGCGGCACGCGAAGGATCAGCGAATCAATCGCCTGAATCACCTTCTTGCCGATGTAATTGCGGGCGAGCCTGCCGATGATTGAAATCAGCATAATGGCCAGCGCGAAGGCGAGCAGGCTCCAATACCAAAACATCTGGCCCGAAGTCCCGTTGACGTAGATGTATTCCGGCGGGAGGAAATATTTCAGGAAGAACAGCAGCGCGTCGGTGATGTTGGCGACGTTGCCGAACAGCCAGACCAGCACCGCGATCGAGATCACGGCCGGCAGAATCACCACCAGTCCCGTCACAAAATTCGCCCGCCACACCGCAAAGAAACCTTTTTGTTCCTGTTGTTCCATGCGGCAATTCTAGCTACAAAACAGTCGTTGGCGAGCGAAACACCGTGGCGTCGTTGTGGCTGCCTTGTGACAACGCGGCCAATCTCAAGTCAGCCGTGTTTTGGCGCATGACACTGCCTCCGGAGCGCCGGTCTCCGACCCGGCAGGCATTGAAAGACAATTGGAAACACGCCGGATCGGAGATCGGCGCTTCGCACTGCCGGCCAAGTCGGGGACAATGTCAAATGCACCCTCGCGTTCTCACGAACACAGCCACGTCAAGTCGGTGTGGCCGCAATCGTCAGTGCGCGGCGAGTTTGCCAACGGCCAATTGTGACAGGCGGAACCTCCGCTCCAGCCGGCCCAACAGGCGATTTTCCTCTCGCTTCATTTTCCGTCGCGCCGCCGCCTTCATATCGTCGTGCCCCAGCAGGTGGAGCACGCCATGCACGACATATCGCACGACCTCCGACTGCCACGCTGTCTTGAATTCGCGAGCCTGTTTCACGGCGTCATCCACGCAGACGTAAATCTCTCCGTGCAAACGGATGGTGTCATCCCCGACCACCGCGGCTCTCTCCGAATGGTCGAATGTGATGACATCCGTCGAACCTTCGTGGTTGAGAAATCCCCAATTGATGCGGGCCATTTCCGACGCGCCCACGAGACGGATGCCCAGTTCATATCCGCGCACTCCAGGCAGCGAGTCCAGCAATGCTTCCACGATGCGCCGCAGCAATCTTGTGTGGATACGGCGCGCGCGCTGGCGGTTTCGGATCGAGAGTTCGTTCATTGGGGGGACGCTCGATGTTTCTCGTAGGCCGTGATAATGCGTTGCACGAGCGGATGGCGAACGACGTCGCGCTT
>DAOLDN010000556.1:0-2607 GCA_035327385.1 Verrucomicrobiota bacterium
CATCAGCGCGGGGACCACGCTGCGCAACGGGATCATCTCCGATTTTGCCGATACAACGAACAAACTATTCGTCAACGCGCGCCCGGCGGCAGACTGGAATTTCGGCACCAATTACACCGGAACGCTCGGTGCGTTGTTCCGTCAACGACTCAACACGAACAATGTCACCGTCAATTTCGGGCACGTGCGCACATCTGGCAGCGCGATGCTGCAACGAGAAGGCAACGACTGGGTGCTCCGGACGTGGCCGAGGGACAGGGATTTCGTTCTCGAACTGGATGCGCGACGTTTCGGACAGCCGTCGAAAATCCAGTGCCTCGGCGGTGCGTCATCCGAAACCGATGTCACGCCGCTGACCAATGGGTGGTGGACGCTGACTTTGAACGGCTCTCGTATTTACCGCTGGCCGGTGCATTCATTGGAATTCAACGGTTTGAACGAGGCCGGAGACATTAAGATCAACCTTCATGGACGGTTGGATGGCGATTACATTTTTCTGGCTTCCACCAATTTGTTGAATTGGTTCGCGGTTTCAACCAATACCATCCAGACCAATCCGCTCATGGTCGCCTTCCCCCTTGATCCGGGGTCTCCCCGCTACTTCTACAAGGCCGAACCGGCGGTGGATTGAAACCGGCGTGGAACGTCGCGGGACTCGCAAACTTCACAGAATAATTCTTGGCGTCCGGCGCAAAACGGGTTATCACACGGCCCAAGCAGCACACGATTTCCGGGACGCCGGGCGTGGGAACGAATCCCGGCGTTCCATCAGGTCGGGCAGAACATAAACCAACACCAAATACATGAGCACACCCAAGAGCGTTATCGAAATGGCCAAAAGCCACGGAGTGAAGATGGTGGACATCAAATTCGTGGATACCTTCGGCACCTGGCAACACTTCAGCATTCCCGTCGGTGAATTCAGCGAGGACATTTTCAGCGAGGGCCTCGGTTTCGACGGTTCTTCCATCCGCGGCTGGAAAAGCATCGAAGCCAGCGACATGCTCGCCATGCCCGACCCGGCCACGGCGTTCATTGACCCGTTTTGCGCCGTGCCCACATTGAGCCTCACCTGCACCATCGCCGAAACCGGCACCGTCGAGCCTTACAGCCGCGACCCTCGCGGCATCGCCCAGCGCGCGGAAAAGCACCTCATCTCCACCGGATTGGCGGACCAGGCGTTCTTCGGACCTGAAGCGGAATTTTTCATCTTCGACAACGTTCAATACGATTCCAAGAGCAACGGCACGTTCTACCACGTCGAGAGCGACGAAGGCGTCTGGAACACGGGCCGCGACGAAATGCCCAATCTCGGTTACAAGATCCGACACAAGGAAGGTTATTTCCCAGTCGCGCCGCTGGACACCCAACAGGACATCCGCACCGAGATGTGCCTGCTCATGGAGGAACTGGGCGTCAAGATCGAACGTCAACACCACGAAGTCGCCACCGCCGGCCAGGCGGAGATTGATTACCGGTTCAACACGCTCGTCGCCGCCGCCGACTGGATGATGATCTACAAATACGTCGTCAAAAACGTCGCTCGCAAACACGGCAAGACCGCCTGCTTTATGCCCAAACCTTTGTTTGGCGACAACGGCAGCGGCATGCACACCCATCAATCACTCTGGAAAAAGGGCAAGCCGCTGTTCGCTGGGAAAGAATACGGCGGTCTGAGCGAAATGGCGCTCTACTACGTCGGCGGTCTGCTCAAACACGCCAAGGCCCTTTGCGCCATCTGCAATCCCACCACCAACAGTTACAAGCGCCTCGTGCCCGGCTACGAAGCCCCGGTGAATCTGGCCTACAGCGCCCGGAATCGCAGCGCTGCCGTCCGCATCCCGACTTACAGCGAGAATCCCAAGGCCAAACGAATCGAATACCGTCCGCCGGACCCCGCCGCCAATCCTTACCTCGCCTTTGCCGCGCTGCTCATGGCCGGATTGGATGGCATCCAGAACAAGATCAAACCCGGCGAACCGCTGGACAAAAACATCTACGAACTGCCGCCCGAAGAACTCAAACGCGTCCCCAATGTTGCGGGCAGTCTCAGTGAAGCATTGGATTGCTTGGAGAAAGACCACGCGTTCCTGCTCAAAGGCGACGTCTTCACCGAGGACTTCATTGACATGTGGATCAGTTCCAAGCGCAAGGAACACGATGCCGTGCGCCTGCGACCGCATCCCTACGAATTCCACCTCTACTACGACGTGTAATTCAGTCGTCCGAAAGAATGCAACACCGGCACGGATTGAAGTCCGTGCCGGTTTTTTTGGAATGAGACCGTTGACGTGAAGCGATGAATGTATCCATCAACCGAAGACCGATTGTCCGCGAGTATGGGTTGAAAGTCCCTCCGAATGCTTTCGAGATTGGACACAACGTTGGGAAGAGTTGCTTTTGAACATGACAGGCAGTGAGGCTTTTCACTTTGACAGGAGGGAGGCAGCGAGAGTATGCACCTGATTGACAATTGATTCGGAAGGTGGAATGTAATCACCGCAATTTTTCATCCGTCATGAATAGATCAATCATCAGAAAGCTGACCGTGTGGACCGTTGTGTCCGGTGTTTTTGTTCTGCTTGCCCGGGAGTCCGCACACGGTGC
>DAOLDN010000557.1:0-2588 GCA_035327385.1 Verrucomicrobiota bacterium
CGGGATTTCACCGATCACGTCCAGCGCGTGGAGGATGTCGTTCACGCCGTCGAACCGAAGACGGCGATGGCCTTCCTCGTTGGTTTCCATCACCGTGGCGAAAATGTTTTGCGATTCGTTCTTCGGATTTCGGATTTCGATCCGCGTTCCGGTGCGTGCGCGTTTGCCGGGTTTCATCATCGCCCACCAATCGTTCGTGCCGTTTTCCTCCAGCAACAGCATCTCGAACCTGCCTCCGGTGTCCGCGTTCACCCCGCGCAACCGCGCCGGGACCACGCGCGAATCGTTGAACACAAGGACGTCGCCAGGTTTGAGATGGCAGAGCAAATCGGGGAATCGTTTGTGTTCGATCCCGCCGGAGTCGCGGTGGAATACGAGCAATCGCGACTGATCGCGTTGTGGCGCGGGGTGTTGCGCGATCAGTTCAGGCGGCAGGTGATAATCGAAATCCGCAGTTCGCATTGCGCGGGCACAGTATCAAACCTGGAGAGAACGGGAACGCGAAATCGCGCAGCCACAATTGGAAACGCCGCCGGACCCGTGCGCACATTGTCCGCGGAGGATCCATTCCGGGATGCGGATTGCGCCAATCAGAATTTTTTTCCTTCCGCACGACTTCGTTGTTTGACAGCGGGTGACTGGGTGGTTAGCTTCAGTCATCCTTTCAGGCTTCAAATGAATGATGTAGCGACAAACGATTCTCCGATTCTGCTGACTCCGGGCGCTGCCGAAGAGATCAAATCCTTGCTGACCAGGCCGGAGAATGAGGGGAAGCTCTTCCGCGTTTACGTGGAGCAAGGCGGCTGTTCAGGCATGCAGTATGGAATGGTTTTTGACGAGCGTCGCGACGGC
Organism: Verrucomicrobiota bacterium; assembly: GCA_035327385.1. Classification (GTDB taxonomy): domain Bacteria; phylum Verrucomicrobiota; class Verrucomicrobiia; order Limisphaerales; family JADLHS01; genus DAOLDN01. The sequence continues at coordinate 853 of DAOLDN010000557.1, forward strand.
GACCTGGTGACCGAACAGCATGGAGTGACGGCGTTGGTGGATGCCTTCAGCGCCCAATACGTGCAGGGGTCAACGGTGGATTTCAGCGACGCGTTGACGGGGGGCGGTTTCAAGATTGTGAACCCGAACGCCCGACAGAATTGCGGTTGTGGCAAGTCATTTGGGACTTGAGCGGCTGGCAACAGCCGCGCAAGCCTCTCAAGGCCGGTCCGTGTGATGCGGGCCGGCTATTTGTTTTGCACGTAGCGCGTGGCTCGCGCGCAAAGTTCCCGCGCTTTGCGCGAAGTCCACGCGACCACTCCCGAGGCGACCGACTGTGAATTGCGCTGGACGAGGAAATTTCCCCAAAAAACCAAGGTGTTTTCGCCACTTTCAAAAATCCACGCGCTGCTGGCCCGGCCTTTGCTTTTAGTCAGGCATGAGCCCGAATGTGACGAACCCACGCAGAAAGAGCGGCGACCACGTGCGGGCAACGATTGCGCCAGCGAACCTGATGGCCGAACCGCACTTCGGAGTGTTGGATGCGGTGCTTGTGGCGGTCTTCATGGCGTGCGTGGGTGGTTTGATTTATTGGATCCTCGGCTAAGTTTGTATTGCCACTAGCCAAGGCGCGGCGTGCGGTTCTGTCGCTCCAGAACCGCCGCCGCTTTGAATCTGCGGGAACTGCCGGACGGGCTTGTAGCAGTGAGTAGTGGTTAAAGTATGTAGTGGTAAGGTTGAAGTCTGGGTTGAGTGAGTAGTGAGAAGCAGGCAGGTGTCAGTCTGGGCCGTCCGGTGGTTCCTGCGGTTCCTCAGTCGAACCACGGACAAGCATTGGTCGTTCGCTTGTCCGTGGTTTTTTTCTTCCGATATCCGTCCATAGAAATTTACCCGCTTGCGCTGAATCCCGGCGCGGCCGAAATTTGCCTCTCTTCCTGATTTGTCCTCCGACCCGGATACCGAGAGAGATTTATTTCGCCCAAGCGGCATCCGTCCGGTTAATGTCTGGGCGCATGGAACTGCGCCACTTACGCTATTTCATCGGCGTTGCCGAGGAGGAAAACGTGTCCCGTGCCGCGTTGAACCTCCATGTCTCCCAACCCGCATTGAGCCGCCAAATCCGCGACCTGGAGGACGAACTGGGTTTCTCTCTGCTGGAACGTGGCGCAAAGTCCGTGCGACTGACGGACGCGGGCCGCGTGTTTCTCGTGGAAGCGCGCGCCGTGTTGCAGCGCGCCGACGACGCCGTGAAAGCCGCCCGCACCATCGCCACCGGCGGCGGCGAATTGCACGTCGGTTACGCTCCGTCGCTGACAGCGCGGTTGTTGCCGCAAACATTGCGCGCGTTTCAGGCCGCGCAGCCGCTTGTGCGCGTGAGACTGCACGATTTGTCCACAGAAGAAATGCTCTCCGGCTTGCGCGAAGGGAAATTGCAGGTCGCTTTTCTGGCCCGGCCCGTTGCGTCCGCGTTGCGCGGCCTGCGATTTGTGGAATTGCTGCAAGACCTCGTCCGCATCGCCGTCGCTCCAAAACATCCATTGGCGCGGCAACGCAATGTGACCGTGGACCAGGCCGCGCGCGAACCCATGGTGGCCTACAGCCGCAAGGAATATCCCGAAGCGCACGAATTGCTGGAGGCCGTATTCGCGTCCACCAACCGCAGGTTGCGGATTGTGGAGGAACATGACAGCGTCAGCAGTCTCATCGCCGCAGTCGAGGCGGGCGTGGGCCTTTCCGTCGTGGGTCAATCTCTAGCC
>DAOLDN010000558.1:0-2575 GCA_035327385.1 Verrucomicrobiota bacterium
CTGCCGTGGTCTGGGCGCTGCATCCCGTCATGGTGGAATCCGTGGCCTGGATCACCGAACGCAAAAACGTCCTCTCAGCCGTGTTCTACTTTGCTGCCGCGCTGGTTTATTTGCGGGTTACCCGTCATGGCTCAAGTGTCACCAACCGCACGTCACGCGCCACGCGCCACGCGCCTCGATCCTCCATCCTCCAACCTCTATCGTCACCCTGGTACTGGCTGTCATTCGCTTTGTTCCTGTGCGCGTTGTTCAGCAAAACCGTCGCCTGCTCACTGCCTGCGGCGCTGCTGCTCGTCGCCTGGTGGAAAAATGGAAGGCTGGGATGGGGCGACGTGCTCCCGACCATCCCGTTTTTCGCGGCAGGCCTCGCGCTGGGATTGTTCACCGCGTGGGTCGAGAAACATCACGTCGGCGCCCTGGGCGCGGACTGGAATCTCTCCTTTTTTGATCGTTGTCTGATTGCCGGTCGGGCGGTGTGGTTTTATGCGGCCAAACTTCTGTGGCCCGCGAACCTTACCTTCATATACCCGCGCTGGGAGATCAACACCGCCGTCTGGTGGCAATGGCTGTTCCCGCTTGCCGCTCTGGGCGTCGTCGGCACGTTCTTCCTCTTGCGCAACAAAACCGGCCGCGGTCCCCTTGTTGCCGCGCTCTTCTTCGGAGGCACGCTCTTTCCCGCGCTGGGCTTCATCAATGTTTATCCCATGCGCTATTCGTTCGTCGCCGATCATTTCCAGTACCTCGCCAGTGTCGGCCTGATCGTCCTGGTTGTATCGGGAATGGTTCGCTGGAGTTCACGCTTCAGCGTGTTCCCCGACAAACTGAAGCTCGGACTCCAGCTGTTGCTGTTGCTGCTGCTCGGAACGTTGTCGTGGCAACAAACGCGAGTGTATCGCGACCTCGAAACCTTGTGGCGCGACACCATCGCAAAAAATCCCTCCTGCTGGATGGCCCTCAACAACCTCGGCGAAGTCCTTCGCCAACAGGGCAAATCCGACGAAGCCGACGAGTGTTACCGCGCCGCGCTGCGCCACAAACCCGATTACCCTGAGGCTCTCAACAACATCGGCTACGGTTTCTTCGGACGCGCCCAATACGAGGAGGCGGCTGACTACTATCGTCGCGCAATACAGGTCGAACCCCGTTTCGCACCGGCTTGGAGCAATCTCGGCGCGGTTCAAATCAGCCAGGGCGACACCACCGCCGCCATCCAGTCCCTGCGCCACGCCCTCGAACTCGACCCCAACAACCTCGACGCCATGAGCAATCTCTCCGTCGCGCTCACCACCCGAGGGCAATTTGATGAAGCCCTCCGCCTGGCCCAGACCGTCATCCAGTCCCAACCCCACCGGGCTGATGCGCACATCAATCTCGGCAACGTTCTGCTCGCCGTGGGTCGTGTGGACGATGCCATTCGCGCGTTCAGCCTCGCCACCCAGCTTGACCCTCAAAACCTCAAGGCCCACACGGACGCCGCCGGCGCTCTGGCCTCGCGCGGTCGTTCAGCCGACGCCATCACGCACTACACACACGCACTGCGCCTCTCGCCCACCAATGCCACCCTGCATTACAACCTCGGAGTTTTGTTCGCCGCCACAGGTCGCACCCCGGATGCAATTCAACAATTCCGTCAGGCACTCCAAATCAACCCCGCTTACGCCGAGGCCGCCAACAACCTCGGTGTCGCACTGACCCTCGAAGGCAACATCAACCAGGCCCTGAAACTCTTCGAAACGGCAATCCGGTCCAAACCCGACTACGCCGAGGCCCACAACAACCTCGCCTACGCGTTCCTCCAACTCGGTCGCCGCGACGACGCCATCCGTCACCTCCGCGAGGCCCTTCGCATCAACCCGGACTATGAACAAGCGCGCAAACAGTTGCGCGACCTCGGAATCAACTGACACTTAATCTTGGCCCTTCCACGAGGTGGAAGTTTCCATGAAAACCGGCAGTTCTCCTTCACAGCGCCGTCGTCAGTCCGGTCAAACAAACTGGCCGACGAACGCTTGCACTCAATTCAACAGATGCTTTTCCAGAAACAGCACGATGCTCTGGAACATGAAATCCGAGTTCGGCTTCTTCTGAAATCCGTGTCCCTCGTCTCTCGCCATCAGATACCAGACCGTGCCTCCATGGTCGCGAACGGCTTTCACCATCTGTTCGGATTCGGTGACGGGTACTCGCGGGTCGTTCAATCCCTGAACGACGAAGAGCGGCTTGTTGATTTTATCGGCGTGATTGGCGGGAGAAATCTTTTCGAGATAAGCCGCCATTTCCGGGTCGCGTTCGTCGCCGTATTCCACGCGCCGCAAATCGCGCCTGTAATCCTGTGTGTTTTTAAGAAACGTCTTGAAGTTCGAGATGCCCACCACGTCCACGCCGCAGCGCAGCCGGTCGCCATAATGCACCAGGCACGCCAGCACCATGTAACCGCCATAGCTGCCGCCCACGACGCCGATGCGTTGATGGTCCAACCGGTCGTCCTGTTCGATCCAGTCCAGAAACGCACCGATGTCCCGCACCGAATCCTCGCGCTTGTATTGGTTGTCGAGCGTCAAAAACGTTTTCCCGT
>DAOLDN010000559.1:0-2574 GCA_035327385.1 Verrucomicrobiota bacterium
TCGCCCTTTTCAAGATTGAACGGGCTGATGCCGTCGGCAGAGGCGGCCTTCATGACGGACTGGGATTCGGAACGGATCGTTGTGACTTTGATCTTTCCGCCGCCGTGCTGTTGATATTCAGCGAGCAACTGACCCACGTCCGCCGCGAAAGCGCCGGAAGATTCGCGAACATTCGAGTCGTTGAGCAGCGAGTAGAAACGGATTTCCACCGGCGAATCGAGATTCTTCAAGACGTCGCGCGAGCGTGAGGACAGGGACAATAAAAGTCCGGCCTCTGTCTCCGGTTGTTGCCGTGGTGAACGTTTTATCCACCATGCTCCGAGGCCCATTCCCAGGAGGAACACGAGGCAGACAAGGATGGCGATTCGGGCGTTGCCGGAGGACTGTGACCGCGTGAGCGGCGAATGAACATTTGCGGGTGTCATGTGGACAAGTTTTTCGTCTTGCGCGACTCTGCCAAAGCACCCGGTTGCGCGCTAGGAAAAGTTGGCGGCAAGTCTGTCTTGTCCTCCGCCGAACAAGAAACGGCAAGCATCCGGCAATATCGGGATAGCACGAAATCAGCGACGGAATAGCCTCATTGAAACGTTCGAGAAACCGGTCAGCCGGTCACTTATGAATCAGGCCAGAGCACCACGCTTGCACCCTGGAAACCTCCGTTTCCTGGCGTTTACCGTGTTGTTGCTGCCGGCCATTTCCAGTTTGTCGCAGGAAGTTCAGCACCTGAGCATTCCCGTCACGGGTGGCATGCCGGGAATGCCCATCATGACCGGCATCGAGCGCACCACCAACGGCCTGAAAGTCATGTGGGACGGTCCGCCCGGTTACTATCGTCTGCTGCAAAAGATGGGATTGAACGAAGGCAACTGGCAGGTCGTCGGTTCGCCCACGCTCGAACGTCAGGCCACCATCACCCAACTCCACAGCAACGCCTTCTTCCGCGTGTCAGGTCCGACACCGGCTTACGCGGGTGCCCAGGCCTGCATCGAGTGTCATGGCGACATTCACAACTCCGAGATGGACACGCGCCACGCCAAAGCGCTGGACACGTTGAAAAAAATCAACCAGGACAAAAACCCGTCGTGCCTGCCGTGTCACACTGTCGGTTACGGATTGCCCAGCGGGTTCGACGAGAAAAATCCGAACCGCGCGCACCTGGCCGGAGTGCAGTGCGAAAGCTGTCACGGCCCCGCCGCCAATCACGCCGCGAGTGAATTTGATTTCACCGTGAGACCGCGCGCGGATATTGCGTCCACCGTTTGCGGCGGCTGTCACACAGGGTCGCACCATCCCACCTACGGCGAATGGACGACGAGCGACCACGCGACCGTCACCCGCGCGAACATGAACGCCAACTCCTGCGGACGCTGCCACATCGGGTCCGCCCGGCTGGCAATGCTCAACGGCGAAACCCCGCCGCAGAACGACAGAAACATCGGCATCGTCTGCATCAGTTGCCACGATCCGCACGGGCGGCACGTGTTCACGAACGTTCTGACGGGCCTCGTCTATACGAACCAGCTTCGCAATCCGGTTTCCTCCACCAACGATTATTTCCTGACCACGTCCGACGTGTTCGCGACCAAATACAATCCCAACATCAATCTTTGCGCCCAGTGCCACAACCATCGTGGCGCGGCGTGGACCAGCAACGGCAGCGCACCGCATCATTCGCCGCAATACAACATGCTGCTGGGCACGGTGGGCGAACTGGCTTCCGGCACCGCCAAGGGACAACCCTCCAGTCACGCGACGAAACTCGACAAGCAATGCGTCACCTGCCACATGCAGACGGAGGAATACGTGAGCGAGGACCATCCCGCCGTCACGGGCCATTCGTTCAACGTGGAATCATTCGACACCTGCCGTTCGTGTCATCCCAGCCCGGAGATGCTCACCGACTTTGTGCAATCATCCGTTTCCAGCCAGATCCAGGAGATCAAAGCGTATCTGGACATCTGGGCCGCGACCAGGGCGCCGCTGGAATTGTGGACCAACTACGGCACGCGTTCGTGGGAATTCACTTCGCCGGGGTCGCTGTCGTCCGGAGGCCCCGGACCGACCGCCAGCCAGCAGACCAATTCCATTCCCGCCAACATCCGCAAGGCGCGTTACAACATTTACGTGGTGCTTTATGACGGCAGCTACGGCGTCCACAACGGCCGGTTCGCCATCTCGCTGCTGGAAAACGCCAGAACCTGGGTCGCGCAAGAGCTTGAAAAATAATCGCACGCCGGTTACCAAACGCGAATGAACCATTCCCACAACCGCCTGTTGGAGAAAATCCCCGCCGTCTGGGGGCGCGGCCTGGCGTTGACGGCCTGCGCGTTCATTCTGCTGGCCAGCGCCATTTCCTGTCGCACGGTCACCCGCCAGGCGGTCATCCTGCCGGAAGTTCCGGGTGCCAACTACATCGGCTCCAAGGAATGTGAAATGTGCCATGAGGAGATTTACAAGGATTTCGTCACAGCGGACCACGCGAGGTTGATTGCGGAAGGGCCGAACGCGCTGCAGGCCGGTTGCGAATCCTGCCACGGACCGGGCAGTCTTCATTCCGATTCCGGCTGCCAGGTC
>DAOLDN010000560.1:0-2563 GCA_035327385.1 Verrucomicrobiota bacterium
GAAACAAGCACCTGAGTTGCCGCTGCTCGACGTGGTGAAACCCATCGTGCTTGCGAACAGCCGCTGGCGTTGCGATCACGGCTGGGACATTGATCTCGATGACGGTTCGTCGCATTACATCATCACGAACAATCTTTGCCTGAATGGCGGCATCAAGTTGCGCGAAGGCTACGAGCGCGTCGTCGAGAACAACATTTTTGTAAACAACGGCGGTCATCCGCACGTTTGGTATGCCGCCTCCGGCGACATCTTCCGCCGCAACATGGTCTGGACCGACTACCAGCCGGCGCACATGCACCGTCCGCCGTGGGGCGCGGCAATGGATTTCAATCTGGTTCACAATCCCGGCGCGACCGGGACCGCGCCGGCCAGGCGATTGCAGGAACAAAGCGGACGTGATACGAATTCCATCGTGGCCGACGCGCAGTTCATTGATCCCGCGAATGGCGATTATCGGGTGAAGGACAGTTCGCCCGCGCTGGCGCTGGGTTTTGTGAATTTCCCGATGGATCAATTCGGCGTGCGGAAACCGGAACTCAAAGCCGTTGCGCGCATACCGCAGTTGCCTCAGGCGAAAACGTCTGCGCCCGTCGCCGCCACCCGCGCCGCCGATCCCGTTACTTTGTTGGGCGCGAGCGTGCGCAACATCACCGGTGAAGGCGAGATGTCGGCGTTCGGCTTGCCCGGCGTGACGGGCGTGCTGGTGTTGGATGTTCCAGCTGAATCCGCTTTGGCCAAAGCGGGCTTGCGGAAGAACGACGTCATTCTTTCCGTCAACGGCGCGAAGACGGCGGATACGGCGGCTTTGGTGGAACAAGCGTCGGCATTTTCCGCCGGCAGTTCTTTGAAGCTCGGCGTTTCCCGCGATCAGAAGGAATTGGCCGTAGAGGTCCGATGAAAGCATACCTATGAATAATCAGCCCATTTGCAAAACTGCGTTTACCAAAACCGTAACCACGAGTTTGCTCGTGTTGCTCGCTGTCCCGGCATTCGCCGCCAACTCATTCGCCGCCGAGCCGCGGCCGCCGGAGCGCTATTGCAACCCGCTCCCGATTCCCAACTATCCCGTGGGGAAACTGGCGCGCGACGTTACCAAGGGGGAACCGAACGACGGCGGCCTGTGGATCGCCGAGCGCAAGGAGCAATACCGCGAACTCGCCGACCCGACCGCGCTGTGGTTCGAGGGCGCGTGGTATCTCTACCCGTCCTGCGACCTGGCGTGGGTGAGTCGCGACGAAGGCCGGACCTGGCAGCATCATCCGCTCAATGTGCGCGATCTCGGCTATGCGCCGACCGTGGTGCGGCATGCGGGACGTTTTCTTCTGATGGGCTCGGGTTCGGAAATTCATGCGAGCGACTCGCCGCTCGGGCCGTTTCGACCGATCGGAGCGCTCAAGATTGCTTTCGGGCAGAACAAGCTTCCAGTGATGATTGATCCGATGCTGTTTTCCGACGATGACGGGCGCTTGTTTTTCTACTGGGGCTGCACGCCGAGCGGTGGCATCTGGGGCGTAGAACTGGACGCGAAAGAACCAACCGTTCCGAAAGGCGAACCGAAGGAGTTGATCCCGTTTGAGCCGCACACATTTCCTTGGGAGTCCACGGGCAATCACAACCAGATTCGCAATGTCGGCTGGATGGAGGGCGCGTGGATGGTCAAACACAACGGTCGTTATCTCCTGACGTATTCCTCGGGCGGAACGCAGTATCGCACCTATGCGATGGGCTGTTACGTGAGCGATTCGCCGCTCGGGCCATTTCGGCCGCAGCCGCGCAATCCAATTTTTCGCAACACGGAGGGTTTCATCACCGGCACGGGCCACGGTTGCATCGTGCGCGGTCCGGGAGATCGGTTGTGGACATTTTACACGGTGTTGAGCGCGGTGGTGCATGGGTTCGAGCGGCGCGTCGGCATGGACCCGGCAGCGTTCGACGCGGACGGCAATCTTTACGTGCCGGCGGCCACATCCACGCCACAACCAATCTCCGCCGGCACCAACGCGACGCCGTGGGTGCCGCTCAACGATGGCGAACCCACGTTCGGCAGTTCCAGCGCGCCCAACACCGCCGGGCGTCTGGCTGCGGACAATTCGATGATGACGTGGTGGCTGCCAGCGGCAGACGAGGCGCAGCCCGTGCTCACGACTTCGTTTGCCAACGCGGAAATCCGCGCCGTCCGCGTGATCTGGCGTGATGTTGGCCTCGACACGCCCAAGGGCGTGAAACCCGGGCCGTTTCGCTATCGCATCGAGGCGGAAACCGAGGGTGGCACGTGGACGACGATTGTGGATCGCAGTGAGAGCACGGAGGATTTGCTGATTGATTATCGCGAGTGCGTTCCGACTACGGCAAAGCGCGCGCGGCTGGTGGTACTGGGGCAACCCAAAGGCATTCAGCCGGCGGTGGCCGAGTTCACGTTGTTCGGGCCGGTGCGGTATAGAATCAACGTCCAGCGGAAGTTGGGTGTGAAAGAGGGTGACGGCGGCGCATTCCGCGAGGTTTTGGAGTGCGGCAGCCCTCTGCCGCTTTCCTCGCGCGAGCCTGCGGGCCAAAAGCGGCAGAG
>DAOLDN010000561.1:0-2558 GCA_035327385.1 Verrucomicrobiota bacterium
CTCACCATTGATGTCAACACGCCGGAAGTTTACACGAGCAAAGGCGTGCCCGTGAAAGTGGACGGTGTGGCGCAGATCAAGGTCAAGGGCGATGACATCTCAATCGCCACCGCCGCAGAGCAATTCCTGAGCAAAGGCGTGGATGAAATCAAAAACATCGCCACTCAAACGCTCGAAGGCCATCTGCGCGCCATTCTCGGAACCATGACCGTCGAAGACATTTACCAGAACCGCGACGCCTTCGCCTCAAAGGTGCAGGAAGTGGCCGCCGGCGACATGGCGAACATGGGATTGCAGATCGTCAGTTTCACCATTCGCGACATCCGCGATTCTCAAGGATACCTCGACGCACTGGGCAAACCGCGCATCGCACAGGTCAAACGCGACGCCCAGATCGCCCAGGCTGAAGCCGACCGCGACGCAATGATCAAATCCTCCCAAGCCACACAAGCCGGACAGGAAGCCAAGTTCGCCGCCGACACCAAGATCGCCGAATCGCAGCGCGATTATCAGACCAACGTGGCGCAATACCAAGCGGCGGTGAACCAGAAGAAGGCCGAAGCCGACCTCGCCTACGATTTGCAGAAATACAAGACCGGCCAGCTTGTGAAGGCGGAGGAAGTCCAGGTCAACATCATCGAGAAACAGAAGCAGATTGAGTTGCAGGAACAGGAAATTAAACGCAAACAGCGCGAACTGGAAGCCAACGTCCAGAAACCGGCCGACGCCGAACGCTACAAAGTCGAGACACTCGCCAACGCGACGAAATTTCAGCTCGAAACTGAAGCCGCTGGTGCTGCCTCAGCCGCCAAGGCCAAGGGTTTTGCCAATGCCGACGTTGCCAAGGCCACCGGTCTGGCCGACGCCGAGGCCAACAAAGCCAAAGGTCTTGCCGAAGCTGCAATCATCGAGGCGCAAGGCAAAGCCAACGCCGAAGCCACGCGACTCAAGGCCGAGGCGTTCCAGAAATACAACGAAGCCGCCGTCATCGAACTGCTCGTCAAAGTTCTGCCCGAACTCGCGGGCAAGATCGCCGAACCGTTGAGCAAGACCGAGAAGATGGTCATCATCAACTCAGGCAGCGGCCCCGGCGGCGGTGCCAGCAAACTCACGGGCGACGTGACGCAGATCATCGCCCAGTTGCCGCCCGTGCTGGAAAGCCTCACAGGCGTGAAATTCGAGAAACTGCTCGAACAAGTGCCCGCGCTGAAAAAGGCGATGGGCAAAGGTGACGAGGACAAGTAACAGGAGCGCGGGCGGCCCGCCTGCGTGTTTTCTGATAGTGAACCGAATCGCAAGGATCCCGCGGGCGAGCCGCCCGCGCTCCTTGCCAGGGAGAAAGGCGAATTATGTTTGCAGCAATGATTGGCGGATTTGAACTCCTGTTCCTGCTGGGATTCCTGCTGTTGATCCCGCTGGGAATCGCGATGTTCGTCTTCTGGGTGTGGATGCTCGTCCACGCCGCGCAGAACAAGGGCCTCGACGACGGCGAACGCGTGGCGTGGATATTGATCATCGCCCTCGTGCATTTCCTCGGTGCGCTCCTGTACTTTTTCATCGGCAGGCCGAAGGCAAGAAGACTGGCGACCGTCTGAGAATGTTGACCGCAATTGAATGGCCGGAATGAACCCGGAACTTGTCAACGCATGGCTGGAGAAAAAGAAGCGCCGGGGCGTTTATGGGAATTGTCTGCTCGGCGTGGCGGCTCTGGTTTCGGGGCTTTTTGTGCTGTTTCTCACCTTCTGGTTCACCTACGCCATTCTTTGGATCGCCTGGCCCGGTGTGTCGGCGGTTTCGGAATTGATCTTCAGTAAAAAACTTCACATGTCGCATGAAGTCCGGCTGGTTTGCAGCGGCGTGTTCATCATTCTGTTGTTCATCCAGCACGTCCGCACCTGCCCGTGGCATTGGGGCGATTACTCGAAGGTGAATGCCGTTCCGCCCGGCCTGGCGATGCACACCGGCGTGACCGGCTCGTTCGCCATCCTGCTGGCCAACCCGCAGGCATCGGCGAACATCATCGCCGACATCCTGTTGAGCGGCCCGCGACTGGTGACGGGTTCATGGAAGCTGTGGCGCACAGGCATGAACCTGAAACGTCTCGACATCACCGGCTGCGCGGCCTTGATCGGTTTTCTGGCGACGAAGGTCAACGCAACGCCCTACGAGGAATTGCGCGCCGCCGGCTGGGAGGAATGGCTGGATCACCTGCGATTGCTGGAGGGCGTCGTCTTCCTTGAAAAGGGCATCAAGTTGTCCGACGATCTGAAACGCGAACTGCTCGCCCACCGACAGAACCAGGATTATGCGACTGTTTGAAACCATCATAGAAGCCAATCACCGCGCCGCGGCCGGTGACACGAGAACGCCCCAAATGATTCGGCCATGAAAAGCGATCTCGCCATTTTTGAAGGTCATCAAATCCGCCGCCATTTCGACGAAAAGACGGAGACATGGTGGTTTTCCGTCGTGGACATCATACGGGTGCTGACGCAGCAGGCGGATTATCGAACCGCCAGAAAGTATTGGAACAAGCTCAAAGAACGGCTGGCCAAGGA
>DAOLDN010000562.1:0-2556 GCA_035327385.1 Verrucomicrobiota bacterium
CGCGACACCGCAGACTGCCAGTCTGCGCTACGACTTGACTTGGCCCACACGCCAGACCGCTTCGGAATTCGGGTTGAATGTTCCCGATAACTGTTTTCCAAGGTGCTCCATCACACCTTCACATCAATGCCGGGATACAACCGTTTGGCACATTCCGGGCAGATGCCGTGCGTGAATTCCGCGTCGCTGTGTTGTTTGATGTAGGTTTCCACCTGCTGCCAATAACCTTTGTCGTCGCGGATTTTCTTGCACGAGGCGCAGATGGGCAGCAGTCCCTTCAATTCCTTGACGTGCGACAGGGCGTGGGTGAGTTCTTCGATGAGCCGCAATTTTTCGCGTTCTTCCCGACGGCGCTCGCTGATGTCGCGTGCGATGACGGATGCCCCAATCACCGTGCCGTCGTCGTTGCGGATGGGCGACACGGTGATGGAAACGTCGAAGCGGCTGCCGTCCTTGCGCAGGCGGACGGTTTCGGAGCGTCCCACGGATTCACCCCGGCCGACGCGTTCGAAGCGCTCGTCCAGTTCGTGGAGTCGTTCGGGCGGGACGAGAAGGCAGTTGGAGCGTCCGATCATTTCCGATGCGGTGAAGCCGAACATCCTTTCCGCAGCCTTGTTCCAGCTTACGACCAATCCTTCCGGCGTCCGGCTGTAGATGGCGTCGTTGGAGGATTCGACGATGGCGGCCAGGTGATGTTTGGCGGCATGCGCACGGATGCTTTGACGCCGCTGCTGGAACGCGGCGAGTTCGTGTTCAATGACCGGAACGAGACGCGAGAGGTTGTTTTTGACGATGTAATCCGAGGCTCCGGCCTTGATGGCGTTGACGGCAACGCTTTCGCCCGTTTTTCCGGAGACGCAGATGAACGGGACTTCAACATTCCGTTCGCGCAAGAGGCTTGCGACGGCGTCCGCGCTGCAACCGGTCACGTCATCGTCCGCGATGACCACGTCCCAATGGGCGTTTCGCAACGCCATCTCCGCCTCGGAGATGCTGCGCACGCGTTCATGGATGAGATCGAACCCGTTTTGTGAAAGCTCCAAAACCATCCGGTCTGCCTCGGCTTCGGAGCTTTCTATGATCAATGTGTGCAACTGTCTCATACGCCGGCAAACTGGATTAAACACCGTCACTTGCCGCCCTGCCGCCCTTGTCATAGGTTAATGCCGGTCAAATAGTCCGTCAAACTGCGCACATGCGAGGCGACGAACGGGATGGGTGAACAGCCGGTTTCATTTCTGGCACCACGCATCACGAACCACGCTGCGAACGGTTTGACTGAACACGCAAACGTAACCGTCGGTCGAACGCAAACCGTCTAAAAGACTACCACCATGGAAGTCTCCGAAACGATCCAATGCCCCTGGTGCGGCCAGTCCTGCGAAGTGCCGATAGACACCAGCGTCGGTTTCCAGCGGTTCACGATGGACTGCGAGGTGTGCTGTCGTCCGTTCGAGGTAATCGCGGAATGTGAGCCGGGCGAGATTCTGAGCTTGGACGTGCAGGCCGGTTGAGGCAATCTCCCGCGCGATGCAAAATATTGTTTTGTGGATTTACATCGTGTTGCTGGTCGTGGGCGGAGTCATCGGGTTTGTCAAAGGCAAGAGCCAGATTTCGTTGGTCATGTCGGCGGCGTTCGCGGCGGCGCTGGTGTTGTGCGCGCTGGGCATCATCTTCAAACCCTATGTTCCAGACATCCTCATGGCGGTGTTGCTGGTGGTTTTCGCGATGCGATTGGGCAAGACAAAGAAATTCATGCCCGCCGGGCTGATGCTGGTGGTGACAATCGCGGCGCTGGCATTGAGGAACGTAGATTTCTGAGAGCCTTCAGCCGCGCGCGCGGGGGCGTGAAGACTCCTTGCCAGAATCAACGGACTGGACTAGAAACGGATTGTCGTTTGGCAAACCGCAACCCCGTTGAAACCCATGAACGAGCAACCCGCACAACCGCCCGCACCCACCGGTCCGACGCCGTCGCAACCGCCCACAGAGAGTGACATTCGCATGTGGAACATGTGGTGCCATTTGAGCGCGTTGGCGGGACTGGTCGGCGTTCCGTTCGGCAACGTGCTCGGCCCGCTCATCGTCTGGCAGATCAAGAAGGATCAAATCCCGTCCGTCGTCGAACACGGCAAGGCCGCGTTGAACTTCCAAATCACGGTGTTGCTTGCGGTCATTGTCACGGTGATTGCCGCCATCGTGTTATCGTTGATTCTCATCGGATTTCTTCTCATTCCAGTCGCGATCGTCATCGGTATTTGCGGCGCGGTCTTCGCCGTCGTCGCCGGCATCAAGGCCAACGAGGGCAAGGACTATCGCTACCCTTATTCCATCACTTTCATCAAGTGATTCGCCCCGGAACCCAGCTTTGAATCCGCTACTCCTGGCATCGCAGGGATTGCCTTGACCTCCGCAAATTATTGCGCCGCTGTCAATAAAGCTGACATCAGCGTTCCAATTTGCACGAATTCGCGATTCACATCTCAATTATCAGCCACAATCCTCGCTGGCACGCAAACTGCCAACCACGCCCGCATGAAAGACAAATCTTTTGCC
>DAOLDN010000563.1:0-2550 GCA_035327385.1 Verrucomicrobiota bacterium
GTTCAGTCCTTCATTGACGGTGGAACAGGTCAAGAGCGGCGTGGAGCATGTGAAATCCATTTGGGGAGAAGATTAAAAGCTCCAAATCCCAAGCTCCAACATCCAGAGAAGCACCAGTTTTCAATCTCCAAAGCCGGGCTGAAGTTCAACGGCCTGATGTCTGGCGCTTGATGCTTTTCTGAAACTTGAATTCTGTGCTTGGAACTTTCCCGACGTTGTGCCGAAACAACGCAAACAAACCTTGCCATTGGGAACGACGCTTCACACATTGGGACAAGCTGGCACGGCACAAACCACCGCAACCAACTTGATCGCATGATACGTTCGATGGCATTCACGACCCAGGGGCGGCTTCATACCCGCGACGTCGAGATGTTCCTCATGCCCACGTTGCTCACGGACACAAACCTCTTCCTGTGGATTGACCTCGACAACCCGACGCCGGAGGAAACCAAGTTCGTCCTCGAAGACCTCTATCATTTTCACCCGTTGTCCATTGAGGATTGTGTCAAGGACAGTCCCTCGCCAAAGGTCGAGGAATACCAGCCCAAGGACGGCGACAAGTTCGCCCCGTATCTGTTCATGGTGATCCACGCCGTGGACTACAGCCGCAAGGACGGATTGTTCGCCACCAGTGAGATTAATTTCTTTCTCGGAAAGAATTTCCTCGTCACCTACCACCACGGACCGGTGCGCACCATCATGGCGACCGAAGAACGCGCCCTCAAAGGCACGACCCACATCGCCCGAGCGCCCGACCGCGTCGCGCACTACCTGCTCGATTCCGTTGTCGAGAATTACAAGCCGGCGCTGGACGAACTGTCGCTCGAAATCGCCGAACTGGAACAGCTCGCCCTGCAAAAACCCACCAAGGAAACGCTCAACAAAATCCTCCAGATCAAAAAAGAGGTGCTGCACCTGCGAAAAATCATCGGCCCGCAACGCGAGGTGCTCGCTCAGTTCGCGGCCGGCGAATTCAAACTCATCCGCCCCCACATGGTGCCCTATTACCGCAACGTCTATGACGGCCTGTTCCATATCTCCGAACTGGCCCAGGGCTACACCGATTCCCTGACAGGCATCCTTCAGGTCTATCTCAACATGTCCTCCAACCAGACCGGCGAAGTCGTCAAACTGCTCACCGTCATCACCGTCATCACGGCACCCGTACTGATCGTCGGCACCTGGTACGGCATGAACTTCGAGCACATGCCGGAACTGTCCTACTCTCACGCGTATCTTATCGCCGCGATCGTCACCTTGTTGGCCACCGCCGCCACATACCTCTACTTCAAACGCAAAAACTGGATCTGATCCCGCACATGCCTCCCGTCAAATCCAGCTTTCTGGACAAGGTCCTCGGTCGCATCGGACGCCTCGACAAAGAGGGCCTCCAAACCGTCGTCCAGCGCCTCGCCCGAGAACGCAGCTTCCTCGAAACCCTGTTCAACACCATCGAGGACGGCGTGCTGGTCCTCGACGAAAACGGCCGCGTCCTCTACTGCAACCAGGCCGTCTCCGGCTTGCTGCCCATTTCACCCGAGATTGAGGGCCGCCATATCAACGACATCCTTCCCGACGTGGACTGGGAAAAAATCTCCCACTTCGACGCCCACGGCGGACAACACGTCGTTCGCCACGAATTTGAAGTGGATTATCCGCGCCCGCGCTTCCTCCGAATGTACGCCGCCCCGTTGGACGGCGAAGCCACGGGCAGCAACGGCGTGGCCCTGATTCTGCACGACGCCACCGAAGCCCGGCAGAAAACCTTTGAAGCCATCGAAAGCGAACGTGTGCAGGCGCTCACATTGCTCGCCGCCAGCGTCGCCCACGAAATCGGCAATCCCCTCAACGCCCTGCACATCCATCTGCAACTGATGGAACGCGAACTGAAGAAACTCAAAAACCCGTCGCTCAACGCCGCCAAAAACGCCGCCCGCCCCCGCTCGCAAATCCTCGCCGCCAACGCCGATACCGCTGACATCTCCCACAAACTGGAACAATACCTCTCCGTCGCCCGGGGTGAAATCAACCGGCTCGACTACATCATCACCCAGTTCCTTCAGGCCATACGGCCCGCGCCCGTCCAGATCAAACCCGCGCGCCTCAACGAAGTCGTCCAGCGCACCCTCGAACTGCTCCAACCCGAACTGGACAACCGCGGACTCACCGTCAAACCACGCCTCGCGCGCCAACTGCCCATCGCGCCGCTCGATCCCACACAAATCCAGCAGGTGCTCGTCAACCTCGTCAAAAACGCCATGCATGCCATGACCCGGGGCGGCACACTCACCTTGCAGACAGGCGAGGGCGCGGACGGCGTCTGGGTAAGCGTCTCGGACACAGGAGGCGGCATCCCGCAGGAACAGATCAACCGCATCTTCGAACCCTTCTACACCACCAAGAAAAAAGGCAGCGGCCTCGGACTGATGATCGTCCAACGCATCGTCCGCGCCCACGGCGGTCGCATCGAACTGGAAAGCCACGTCGGACGCGGCACCTCGTTCCCCGTCTGGCTGCCGATGCACGAACGCCAACCCCGCCTGCTGG
>DAOLDN010000564.1:0-2546 GCA_035327385.1 Verrucomicrobiota bacterium
GGAGTTTGTGGATGCGGATTTCGAGGATCGGAAATCACCCTTCGCCGCGACAGCGGGCGGGCATGGATCACATCGTGCGCCCAGCCGTGAAGAAGTGGATTCCAAGGTCGCCGAAGCGCAGCAACGGCTCGCCGAATTGAAACGCGCCCAGGAGGAACTGGAACGCGAACGGGCATCGCTCGAAGAACTGCGTCGTCGCCAGTCCGAGCTTCACACGGGCCGCGACGAAATGATCCAGAACCTCACGCGCGGCCTGACGCTGCTGGAGGAAGCCGAGTTCAACGCTCGCCGCGACGCCGAGCAGATGGCCAAAACCATTGCGGATTTCCGCGACGCCGTTTCCAAGGTGCAGGCCGTCCGCGAGGAAACGTGGACGAAGGACAATTTCAACGTGGAGCTCACCCGCGCTTTGACGGCGATCGAGAACGCCCGCATGGAATGGAATTCCGCGCGCCTGAAACATCCGCTGCTCAACGGCGTCACAGCCGAATCTGTGGAAAAGCGGTCTGAACCGGACGCGACCACTGCGTTCGGACTGGGGGCAAGGAGTTTCGGCCAGTTGTGCAAGCTTGGGCTGGCGTTGACGTGGCCGCTGGCGGTGGTGGCGCTGCTGGCGCTGGGCTTGATGCTGGCGCTGTTGTTGAGCCGGTGATGGGCGGTTGCCATGGCTCTGTTCAGAAAAAAGAATCCCGACCCGATTTCCGAACGCGCCAAGGCGCTCAACGCTGAAATCGCAGCACTCGAATCGCAGATCAAACAGCTCGACTCGAAATTGCAGCAGCAGCCGCATCCCAGGCTGCGTTCCACGGCGGTTCCCCATGGAGGCTCGGCTCCTCACAAACCCGCGCCACCAGTCCCTCTTCCACAACCCGTGGCGCATGAGCCTGTATTTGAAGAAGTGGGACGCGACCCGCTGGAAACGCGGGTTCAACACCACGCGCCACCCGAACTGTTCAACGAGCACGGCGTCCGCAAGTATGACCTGCCCGCCTTCCTTCGACGAGTGAAGAACACGTTTCAAGGACCGCAGACGTCCAATCCGCGACTGGTCAATTACCTCGCGGCGGGCGGCGTTCAGGGATTGCGACCGTTGCGCTACGAAAAACGCGTGGCCCGAAACCGGTTCATCGCGCTGACGATTTGTTTTCTGGTTCTGTTGACGGGCATTTTGTGGTGGTATTACCGCACCCGATGACAGGCGCGGATTGCGGACGCGCGACGGGACAGAGTTGAAGACGATGAATACGAAGTCCAAAAGCGACCTGACGGCGCTGCCGATTCACACGCCGCAGGGCAGGTTCGTGGCCCGTTACTCGGTGAAGGGACTCGCGGCGCTGGAATTTCCCACCCAGTTGAGGAGGACGTTTGTCCGAAGAAACACGCTGCCCATGACCATCCGCCGCTGGCATCGGGCCACGGCGGTGGCGTTGAAACGCGCCCTGATGGGCCGACCGCCGCGAATGTTGCCTCCCCTGGATCTGTCCCGCGGCACGGCCTTTCAGCAACGGGTCTGGGCAGCGTTGATGAAAATTCCACGGGGCCAGACTCGCAGTTACGGCGAGATCGCCCGCATGTCGGGCAACGAAAAAGCGGCGCGGGCCGTTGGTGGCGCGTGCGGCGCGAATCCGATCCCGGTGTTCATTCCGTGTCACCGCGTCCTGGCTGCGGACCACAAACTGGGAGGTTTCTCCGGCGGACTGGAATGGAAACGTCAACTGCTCTGGCGCGAGGAGGCGCGCGAGTGGTGGGGCTGAAAAAAGCTCCAAATTCCAAGCTCCAAGCTCCAGGGAAAATTCAAAACTTCAAGCGTCAACGCGTGGTTCGTCTGAAAAGCCGAAATCCGAATGACGAATGGAATTGGGCGGGCAGAGACTTCGATTGGAGTTGGGTGTTTTCAGGTGGCTTTCGCCGCGTTGATGCGAATTTGTTTTCGCATCACCAACAGCATCGCCACGCCGCCGAGCAGTCCGAAACCTGCCATGATGACATACCAGAAGAGCCAGCCGTGCTCGGCTTTGGTGGCGTCAAGGACCCGACCGGTGACGATTAGTGACAGCGCGCCGCCGTAGTATTGGAAGGAATCAATCACGCCGGCGGCGAACCCGGCCATTTTTTTGCCGCCGATATCCATCGGTGCGGCCGCGCCGACAATCGAGTGCGTCGAGTTCGCAGTCAGCGCAATCATGATGAGAATGCCGCACCCGAGCAGGATGCCCCCGGGCGTCGGCCCGACCATTCCCTGAAGCAACAACAGGGCTGCGAAACTGATGACAGCGGCTTCCAGAAAATAAAGTGTCATGGCCACGGGCGACCGATGGCCGCTGAAGAATTTATCGGAAATCCAGCCCGATACCAGCGAACCGGCCACCGCAGCCATCGGCATCAAAGCCAGTGTCCAGGCGACGGTTTTGGGGATGTTGGCCTTCATGTTCATTCCCAGTTGCTCCTGGAAATAAAGGATGGCGAGCTGGTCCGAACTCGTGCGCACGGCACCCGTACAGGCGTAAGCACACGCGTAAAACCAGACCAGTGGGTGCGTGAAAATG
>DAOLDN010000565.1:0-2542 GCA_035327385.1 Verrucomicrobiota bacterium
TGGCTTGCGTTGGCATTCAACCTGCCGGGATTCTTTATCGGAATGGGCTGTGTGGACGGCAACTGGTTTTTCCCGCTGGTTCATTTGGTGTCTGTCACTGTGGAATCGCTTTTTTGCGCGGGTTGTGTGGTTCTCGGATATCAACTTTGCATCCGATGGTTCGGTCGTGAACGGCTTGAAGGCTTGATGACACTGGCCCAGGTGTTCATCGGTATTGCCGCAGTGCTTGGCGGACAGATCGTACCGCGCGTGATGCTGCGCTACGACAAGGCGATCACGGCAACGCTGGAAACCTGGTGGGTCTGTCTGCTGCCACCGGCATGGTTCGCGGGTTTGAACGACGCGATTGCCGGACAGGGCGACGCGGGATCATGGGGTCTTGCGGGCATCGGAATCGTATGCACGGGATTGGTTCTTTGGTTGGCGTTTGGGAAACTCGCGGGCGATTACGACGCGGGACTTCGCGCTCTCCAGGAAACGTCAGCGCCGCGACCGAAGAAGCGCTCCCGCCGTCAGTGGTTGCAACTCCTGATTAACACCCCGCTGCTGCGTTGGTGGCTGGGCAATTCGGTCGAGCGGGCCTCGTTCCACCTCACATCAGCCTACCTGCTCAGAGACCGGGACGTGAAGCTGCGGATTTATCCCGGCATTGCCCCCACGCTGGCGTTGCCGTTGATCATCCTCTTTGGAAGCCGGAATCCAGATGACGCAGGCAGCTTTTTCATCGCGCTTTCAGGAATGTTTTTGGGAACCACGGCCATGCTGGGAATGAATCTGCTTCAATTCTCGCAGCAATGGCAGGCGTCCGATTTGTTCCGTGTCGCTCCCGTACATGGACCCGGACAGTTTTGCCTTGGAGCCTCACGCGCGGTGATGACGTTTCTGGCGGTGCCGCTGGTGATGTTGATCGGTGTAGTGGCGTGGGCAAGCCGGGGCAATTTCGAACTGTTGCTGCTGCTCGTGCCCGGGATACTCACGTTGCCGGTGTTCGCATTGTTTCCCTGTATTGGAGGCAAGGCAATTCCCCTGTCGCATCCCACGGAGGAGGCCAAGTCCGCGAGACAGGGATTGCGCATGTTTTCCGCGTTTATCATCGCCTCGATCATGGCAGCAATCGCCTCCTCCGCGTGGTCGGCAGGATGGTTCGTATGTTTTCTCCTTTGCGAGACGGCAGTTGTGGTTGTATTGCGCTCCATGATGCGCGCATCACTCAACAGGACGCAATGGTCGCGACTCGATTGAACGCGGGCGTATCAAACCCACCTCCACAGACGCGAAACAAATACAACGCTTCAATGCGCCAGCCGCGTGGCCATTGCATAGACAATGAGCACCAGCAGAATCAGTCCAAGGCCGAAGAAGAAATAACCCATCGAACGCGCGATGCTCTTCCAGCCTTCCCAGTCGTCGCGAACGCGGTGTTCATCCAACTTTCCGGAAGCCACGAGGCGATCGTACCAACGTTTGCGGTCGTGGAGCATTTCGGTCTTCGAGATGCGACCGGAGAAGATGACGGTGTCCATCGGGAATTTCTCGATGCGGAAATGGGTGTTGAAAAAGTGGATCGAGAAGATGAATCCCGCCGCCAGAAGCGCTTCGTCCGAGTGGATGATGTGCGCGATGTTGATGACCCAGCCGGGCATGAATTTTGTGAAGAACACCGGAAACCAAAGGATCAAACCGGACGAGCCGATGATGAACACGCCCCAGAACACGGCAAAGTAGTCGAACTTTTCCCAATACGTCCAGCGGTCGAATTGGGGTTTCTCGCCCTTGCCGAAGAACCATTTGTTGTGCGCCACGAAGTCCGTCCAATCCTTCCACGTCGGCATCATGGAATCCGGCCCGAACAGCACGTTGATGACGCGTTTGATGTGGACTTTGCCGTCCGCCGGATCTCGCAACGATTTGCGTCCGTTCCACGCCTTGCCCACGAGCGACACGACGTGCAATCCGAAGTATAGAAACGTTACGATTGCACCGAAGCGGTGCAGCGTTCGGGCTGTTTCTGCGCCTCCGATCACGCTGAACAACGCCTTCGCCCAGTCTGTGTAATAGAATTTGAGCGGCATTCCCGTGATGACAAGGAGCAGGAAACTGGTGACGACGAGGAAATGCAGAAAACGCTCGAACGGAACGAAGCGCGTGTAGAATTCGTCGTCCGTCTGCATCTTCACCTTCGCTTCGCGGAATTTCTTTGAATCGTGCAGATAGAGCCAGACGACGCGCACGAGCCAGACGATGGTGTGCAGTCCAAAGAACGTGAAAACGCCCACCAACAATCCTGTCATGGCCAGGAACACGGCGTTGAGGACGGGATAGTTCTCGCGGTCGAGCGGATTGGCGTGGGGTTTGTATTGTGTGAAGCCAATGGTCGCGCCGGGATGACATTGGGCGCAGGTGGCGACGATGTTGGTTGACGAGAGCCGCGATTGCGGATTGGACGGCGGCAGCACGTCGTGGTGGCCGTGGCAGTCGTAGCAGGCGGCGACATCGGGCGCGACATTGGGTTTGCCCAGTGCCATGGCCTTGCCGTGGTAGG
>DAOLDN010000566.1:0-2541 GCA_035327385.1 Verrucomicrobiota bacterium
TTGCCGGCTTTGCTGGTGAAACGTCCGAGGCGTTGCTGGCCGGTTTCCGGATCAAGCACAGTTTGGACGCGGCCGGAAATGCCGTCTGCGTTAGCGTCGCTGGGATCCGCCATCGCCATGATGTTGGTTTCGTCCACCGCTTCAAGCAGGCCAAGTCCGACAAGCTGCGGCGCGATGCGAACGGAGAAAAATGCCGGTGTGACTCCGGTGAAGGTGTAGTTCGGTTTGCGCAAAGAATACGGAGTCCCATCGCCATATTGGAAATGATTGGTCGTGTAGCTGGAAATCGTCGCACTCCCTTCAATCGGCCCGCTGGTGGACTGTGGCTGCAATGTTTCACCCAGCACCGGGTGCGCCGCGCCATTTACGTCGCTGCCCACCTTCACGCGCGTCTGAAACATGGAAGCACCGACGGCGGGTGGCAGCGCGCGACCGTTGTTGACGTGACACTCGACACAACTGCGCGCTATGAATTTCGGGCCGAGCTTTCCGACGTGGTCCGTAAAGGTGGGATTGCCCGCTTCGGAATGTGAGCCGTCGCCAAAGTCCGTGTGATGCAATCTGCGTCCGAGCATGAAGGGCAAACCGTTCGTCGGCGAAATGTTTCCCGCCAGTTGTTTGAAGCGATGCTCCGGCTCATTGGAGTATTGATACGGCAGCGTCGTCAAGCCACCGAGCCAGCCGTTCGTCGGCATCGGATAGGAGTCGAGGCTCTGGTTGACGTTGCCGATGATGCCGCCATCCAGGCCCATGTCGTTGCCCTGCAACCATGGGACGATGCCCTGCCCCACGATGTAGAGCAGAGTCGTTCCGTAGTAGTTGAGGCGACCGTTTCGCGGCGCGTTGAGAAACAGGCTGATCTCGATCTCGACGCGATCCCCATTTGTCAGCGCGCGATTGCCGTAGTTGGCATTCTGCGTGATGGTGGCGGAATAATTGTAGTCAATTTCGCCGGGTGTCGCGGAAGCATTTGTTGAAACAAGCGTTGCGATCTGATTGTTGTTGTATTCGGCCACCGTGCCGATGCCGCGAAAGAACGTGCGGAATTCGGCAGGGTTCAACCGATCGTGCGTGGTGTAATTGAAGGTGATGTGCTGCGGCTGCCCTGCCTTGCCGACGCGGTCAATGATCTCAATGTTCGCCATCCGTTGCTCCCAATACCAACTCAGGTAGTGATCGTAACTGTTGAAATTGCCTTCGCGCGCATGTCGGTCGCGGGCGCGGTCCGCGATGTAAGTGTAGCGCGCGGTCGGCGTATCGATCGTGGTCGCCGGTTCGAGCGGGGTGACGGCATTGAACAACGCCACGATGCCGACTTCCGTATCCGTCTGCGCGGAAAGGGTGGCCTCGGTCGCGAGACTTTGATTGAGGCCCGCAAGTGCGATTACGGCCAGGTAATACGTCTGGCCCGGCGTCAGTCCCGAGAGGATGGCGGAAGTAACGTTGCCTGCATCCACGGAGTTCGTCAGCGCGTTGCTGTCGAGACCATACACAATCCGATAGCCCGTCACGCCGGGCGTGGCGCTGGCATTCCACGCCAACCCGATGGCATTGGTCGAACCGGACGCAATCGTATGCAAACTGGTGGGTGCTGAAACTTGAATGAAAGCCTCCGGCTCGGACATCCCATAAAACCGACGGGGTTCATCCGGATTGATGGGAAGATTGTTGGTGGACAAACCGTCCGCGCCAAACACATTGGTGGCCATGGGAGTCCACGTCGCATCCAGCCCGACATTCGTCGCTGTCAGCAAAACGCTGATCGTGTTCGTGCCGCCCTGCCAGACGAAACTGAGGTTTGAACCTGATGCCACCATGCTGCCCGGAACAATCGTCGCGGGGATCGGCGGAGGAGGTGGCGGCAACACATAGACAAACCCGTTCAGATTCGTCGCCGACAGTCCATTGGTGTTTTGCACCACCACATTGACCGCGCCCGCTGTTCCCGCAGGCGTGGTGACGGTGAGACTGTTGGAGTCAATCAAGGAAATGCCCGTGCCCGCATTCGCGCCGAACTTGACCGTGATGCCCATCAGAAAATTGGAGCCGGTGATGCTCACCACCGTGCCGCCGTTGGTGAATCCTGTCCCCGGCGTCACGCTGGTGATGACTGGAGGCGGCACGACTGGCACGCTGCCGGAACCGACCACGTCGCCGTAGCTGTCACCGACACGGATCTCATCCACCTTGATGGCGAATCCGCCACCGGGGTTTTGAAAACCAACGCCCGTGATCGTACCGACGTCAAACGTCGTGACGGTATAAGTCGCTGCCACACCCGGCACGGCGGCGTTGGCCGTCGGATTGATGTAAGCGGTGATCGTGTCATTGTTGCCGGACGTGTTGAAATCAATCTTCAGCACAATCAAGTACGTCGTGCCATACGTCCCTAGAAAAGAACTGGCGAGATTCGCCGCCGGCAACGGATTGTTTTCCGTGGTCGTGAGCGAGCCAAGTCCCAGTCCTCCTTGCGTGCCCGAGAACGGCGCGAGCCCAAAACCAAAAAACAGTCCCGTGCCGCCATTAGGGAAGTAAACACCA
>DAOLDN010000567.1:0-2533 GCA_035327385.1 Verrucomicrobiota bacterium
CGTTGAGCGCGCCGACCCAATCGTGTTGTTCGGAGAACAGCACGCGGAAGAAGCCCGAGCCGTTGATGGCATTGTAGAGGGCGTTCATGTCGCGCGAATTGTCGGTGGTTTTCACCACTTCGTTGATCAGCGTTCCGCCGAAATACATGTTCCACTCGCCGTCGAAGTTCATCCCGAACGCATCGTCCTCGGCGATGCTGATGACTCCCGGATATTGTGCGTCGAGGATGGACGTGTTGATGTGCTGGATCAGCGAATCGGCCTCGGGAATGGAAACGTAGCCGGGATCGTAATGGCGCATGGCCCCCACGGCGTCCCAGCGGAAACCGTCCACGTGATATTCGTCGAGCCATAGACGGAAGTTGTCGGCGATGTAATCGCGAACGCCCTGGACGGAATAATTGGGACGGCTGCCCCACGGCGTGCAACAGATGCCGTTGTTGGAATAGAAATAAATGCCGGGCGATGCGCCGTTGTCGAAGGTGTAAAGGTCGAGATCGCTGGGGCCATAATGATTGTGGACCACGTCAAGCAACACACGAATGCCGCGTTGGTGCGCCGCTTTGACAAGACTCTTCAGCCCGTCCGGTCCGCCGTAACCGATGTTCTCAACGGCATACGGTTCGGCAAGATTGTAGCCCCAACTGTAATCTCCTGCGAACTCCATGATCGGTAGTAACTCGATCGCGTTGATACCCATGTTGGTCAGATAATCCAGTTTCGTGATGACATCCGTGAATTTGCCCGGGCCACCAGAACCCGGTGTGGGATCATAAAACGCTCCGACGTGCATCTCGTAAATCACCAGATCTGAGTTTGTCACGTGGAGTCGCGTATCGCCGCCCCAGTTAAAGGTAGTCGGATCATAGACAATGGAGTTGTCGGCGGAATGGACGACTTTGCGGTTGCGAGGGTCGCGTTTCCAGACCGAGCCGTTGATGTGGTATTTGTATTGATCGTTGTTGCGCGCAGTGGGGATGTCGCCAGACCAGATTCCTGAAGTGCCTTCCTGGACGAGATAATTCGCCGTGGTGTTCCAGTTGTTGAACGATCCCGGGACGGCAACGGAAGTCGCGTTCGGTGCCCAGACACGGAACGTGACGCCTGTTCCGCCGGCGTCCGCATAAGGAATTGAACCCATGCCGGGGCGCGAGGACTGGCCGTTTGCCGTCCCGTCAACCAACAGCACCATCAACAACGCGAGCCCGCCTGAAATCAAACGGCCACGAACCGACAACACATCTGCAAAAATCGATCGCATGAAATCGTTGAACGATGACACGTGACGCCGTCAGGTCAAGAAATGCGTTCCCGCACGTACATGCGGGGGCGCATGTCTTACACTGATCCCGAATGGAAATCGGCAGAGTATCGGAACGCCGCCTTCAGGCGGCAGCAGCACGAGTTATCGCGAATCTGCCGCCTGAAGGCGGCGTTCCGAGGGCAGTGTTAAGTGCGCCCAACTTGCGGTGAAGGTCAGAATGACTTGAGAAGGCGGCGTTTCTGTTCGGTGGGAAGGTCTGCGGCGCGGATGGCGGTGCGTGCAGAATCCGGGTCCACACTCAGCCACGCCTGCGCCGCTTTTTCCACGGCGATAGCCCGCTGCAAATCATCGGAGATGGAGTTTGCCCACGACCATGCGAGGCTCGGTGTCTGCTTGGACGCGACTTCGGCGAACTGTTTTGCGGCCAGATCGCGTCCTTCGCTGGCAGGCTGTTGTGCCAGCCAGTCGGACGCGGCCTTTGGATTCGATTCGGCCCAGGTCTTTATCAATCGCTCCGTGGAAATGTCCCTGGCTTTGCCTTCCGGGAATTGTTGCACCCACTGTCCGGCGGAGGCGGGGTCTTGCATGGCCAACGTCCAGACGATGGCGCGAATGGAGCGGGCCTGTTCGTTTTCATCGGCGATATTCAACGCCTGACCAATCGCTTCGTCCGGTGACTTGTATGCCCAACGGCCCAGTGCCGAGGACAGCACGCTGGAACGCATGTCGCCCTCCGGCAATGAATTTGCCCAGTTGAAGGCGGCCTGCGGATCGTTGGATGCCCAAGCGTGTGTGACGTGCTTGAGGATGACGTTCCGGTTCTCGCCTTCCGGCAATGTCATGGCGAATTGCACCGCGGCCTGCGGGTCGCTGAACGCCCAGCGCGGGATGATCTGGTCGAGGATTTCCTGGCGTTTCACGCCGTCAGAGATGGTTGCGGCGAGACCTGCGGCGGCGCGTGGATCGGTGCTGGTGATGCCGCTGGACATCGAGGCAATCAAACTGTCGCGCTCGTCGCCCGGCGTCATTGAGTTGGCGAATGCCGATGCGGATTTGAAGTCCCGCGCCGCCCATTGTTGGCCGATGCTCAACAGCGCTGAATTCCGGGCCGCGCCTTCCGGCAATCCCTTGGCCCATGCCAGCGCCGCGTCGAAATCGCGCGCGGCCCACTGTCGCGTGAGTGTTTCCGTCAGCCTGGCTTGTTGATCGGCGGGCAGCGATTGGAGATTTGCCGCAGCCGTCTGCGGTGACGTCTGCGACAGGACTTCC
>DAOLDN010000568.1:0-2528 GCA_035327385.1 Verrucomicrobiota bacterium
GAACTCGCCCACCAGCGACACGCGCGCCGCGTTCGGCGCCCACACCGCGAATGAAAAGCCGCGAACGCCGTCCACCACGCGCGGATGCGCTCCGAGCTTCTGATACACGCGATGCTCCGTGCCCTCGTTGAACAGATACAAATCCTGGTTGCTCAACGTCGGAAGAAAACGATACGGGTCGTGGAACTGCCGGATTTCGCCGTTCTTCTTCTCGATCCGCAACCGGTATGGAAACACCTCCGTGCGACCCGCGATGAACGTTTCAAACACACCCAACGCATCAATCTGGTGCATCGGATGCCGTTGCTCTCCGCTGCCCGAATAATCCACGACCTCGCACGTCACCGCGTCCTGCACAAGCGCGCGGACGACGACTCCCTTTTTGCCGTCGTGCGTGACGGGGTGCATTCCGAGGAATTTATGCGGCTGCGCTTCCCGGCCCTTGATGATGGAATCCAGTTCCTGACGTGTGGCTATCATGTCGCGTTCCTACTTGTCCCGGATGTAATCGTAAATGTTGAGATAATGCTGCCCCGGATGATTCCACGAGTAATCGCACTTCATCGCATTGACGATCAAGTGACGGAAATGTTCCGGAAACTCGTAGTAACAACTGATGGCGCGGTGCAGCGCCGATTCGAGCCCGGCGTTGTCCGCGTGATTGAAGACGTAACCGTTGCGCTCGTGCAGCGGACGGCTCGAATGATCCTTGTCAAACACCGTGTCCGCAAGCCCGCCAACCGATCGCACCACGGGAATCGTCCCGTATCGCATCGCGATCAACTGCGTCAAACCGCAAGGTTCGTAGCGGCTGGGAACGATCATCAGGTCCGAGCCGGCGTAGATGAGATGCGCCAGTTCCTCGTTGTAACCGATCTCCAGGTGGCAGTCGGGGCTGTCGTTGAGGTGATGTTTTAATCCCCAGAAATGGTCGTTGATGCCCTTCTCGGGACTGTTGCCCAGCAGGACGAATTGCGCCCGGTTGTTCAGCGCGTAAAAGATCGCGTGCCGCACCAGTTCAGGTCCTTTCTGCGGATCAAGCCTTCCGATGAATGAAATGATCGGCCTCTCATTGTCCGCGAGCCACAGGCGATGCCGCAACGCGCGCTTGTTTTCGTATTTCTTTTCAACGGTCTGAGCGTTGAACTGCGCGGGAATGTGCGAGTCCTTCTCCGGATTGAACATATCGTAGTCCAGTCCGTTCAAAACGCCACCGTACTTGCCATGATGCGTGTGCAGTGTCGGCTCCAGTCCGAACCCCTGCCCGCCGTCTTTCGCTTCCCACGCGTGACGCGGCGAAACGGTCGTCACGAAATTGGAATACACGATGCCGCCCTTCATCAGGTTGATTGCGCTCGCGTTGTGATTGTCGCGCAACCGGTCGTAATGGAAAAAATACTCAGGCCGGTTCAATCCCGTGGCCTGAAGTATCTGACCGCCAGTGACGCCCTGATGGCGGAAATTGTGGATGGTGAAGCACACGCGCGAATGTCGCATGCCCAGATGTTGATACATCTCGTAGAGCAACACCGGCACCAGCGCCGTCTGCCAGTCGTGGCAATGGATGATCTCCGGATGTTTCCCGGTCTTGAGCATGAACTCCAACGCCGCACGACAGAAGAACGCGAACCGCATTACGTCGTCACTGTGACCGTAGTAGAGACCCCGATTGAAATAATTGTCGCCCGAATGCGGCTCGATGAAGAAACATTTGCGGCCATGAACGAAACCGAACCACACCGTGCAATTGATGCCGCCACCGAACCACGGCACGTAAAGATTTTCGTAAGCGCGCGTCAAACCCCAGATGTGGTTGTAACGCATGCAATCATATTTCGGCAGGATGATTTCCACCGCATTGCCGCGGATCTCCAATTCGCGGCTCAGACCAAAAGTCACATCGCCCAGCCCACCGACTTTCGCCACGGGCGCGAGTTCCGGAGTGATCATCACCACATACATCGGTCGAATTGCAGGCTGTGAAACCGCCGGCGGCGGCGCTGGTTCGTCCTCCATCGGACGTTCCGGTTCAGGCTCAGGCTCAGGCATTTTCGGCACTTCCCGAACCAGTTGTTCCTCCATCAGTTTTCCGAAACGGCTGCCGGATGGCGATTGCGCCGCAGCCGGGTTAGCAACGGCTGCCGCTGGAACTGCGGCCGCCAGCGATTGGGTCGCAGGAGAGTTTTTGGCGACTGCTTGAGGTTCAATCCCCGGCCTTTCAGTCACGGACTTATCGACGGAAGAGAGTCCCGCAATCTGATCGGGTGATTCCGGGATTGTTGTCGCCATGCCTTGGGGGTTTGTCCGCTTTTTTCTCGCTGGAACTCGTCTCGGGGGATGCGCTGAACCGGAAGGCAAGTCGCACGATGAACCTTCGCTGGCAACTGACGCTCCCGAACTCGGTGTTGGCGTTGCGACCGCCGACGACCGCGAGGAATCGGACAAAATGTCGCCTTTTGGGTGTGCCGCAGGGGCCGCAACCGGCTGGCTGCTGGGAGGCTTCTCCGACGCGGGAGCGGGGCTGGTCG
>DAOLDN010000569.1:0-2515 GCA_035327385.1 Verrucomicrobiota bacterium
CAGAAGCGCAATGACATCACGCCAACAATTTCATTTCCTAAGCCCGACAGGCAGCAAGCTCACACGCTCACGCGTTGGTAGCCCACAAAATAGGGACAAGGCCCACTCTCGTCTCAAAGGGTGGGTGAATCTGCACGCAAACTGACAGAAATGACTTTTGGCAACCACTCCAACCCGTGGAATGACAGCAGTACGCTCTAAAGCGGGAGGTTTGGAAGATGGCGACAGGCGCGACACCGGTCCTGCTGAATCATTACGGCTCACAGCAATTCCAGCGCGCGATTCAGTTCGGCGTCGGTGTTGTAGTAATGGGGCGACAGGCGGATGTAGCGACGTCCCTTCCTGTCGGACCGCAGTGAAGTGATGACTCCGGCGGATTCCAGTTTCTTGTGAAGCGCGGGAAGGTCGCAACTTTCCTTATGGAAGGTGACGATGCCGCTGGCGTTTGCGTCGGGGGAGTCCGCGTTCAACACGTCATAATCTTTTGATTTAAGCGCGGATACAAGATGGCCGCGTTTGCGGAGCAGTTCGGCGGCGATGTTGTCCACTCGGATTTCCAATGCGAGTTCCAGTGCGGCGTTCAGACCGATGATGCCGAGCATGTTGTAGGAGCCGGGTTCGTAGCGTTTTGCTCCGCTGCGAAAAACAACTTGTTCCTGTGCGATGAAATCCGGCGAGCGCACGTTGTTCGATCCATAGACGGTCGGTTTGACCTGATCCAGAATCTCTTTGCGGACGTAGAGGATGCCCGCGCCGCAAGGGCCGAGCAGCCATTTGTGGGAATCGGCGGCGAGCATGTCCACGTATTCCACAGTCGTCGGAAACGCGCCGAGTGTCTGGATGGCATCAAGGCAGAACAGGATGCCGCGTTTTCTCAATTCGGCTCCGATGGCGTTGTGTTCGAGGCGATGGCCGCTGACGAAATGGCACGAAGCCAGCGCAACGAGCCGCGTGTTTTCGTCCACCTGACCGATGACGTCGCGCGGCCGGATGTTGCCCAGCGAACGGATGTTGAGCAGGCGCACTTCCACGCCCTTGTCCGCCAGCGCCATCCACGGATAGACGTTGGAGGGATAATCGTCGTGATAGACGAGGATGTTGTCATGTCGCCTGAAGCTCAGACCGCCGGCGACAAAGCTCAACGCAAGCGACGTTGGCCCGACAAAGGCGATTTCTGACGGCTGACAGTTCAGCAGTCGTGCGCCCAGATTCCTGCCTTCATCGAGCAACCGTGAGAGAGCGAACATTTCCTGGTCGGCGGTGGTGGCCGAGTTCACGTAATTGGCGACGGCGACGGCCACGCGGCGGGGCAGAGGACAGACGCCCGCGTGCGCGAGAAAGACCTTGGCGCGACAGACGGGAAATTCCAGTTGGCGCAACTCTTCGTTTTGCAGAATGTCAGCAAGCGTCATGGGCAGGAGTGTATTGTGCGCGAACTCGCGGGCAAAGCAGGATCACCAAGGTTGCCGGCGACTCACCGGTTCGTTGCGGGACGCGGTGCAGGTTGCCAACCCGCTTCCCACCACAATTCCGTCTGGCCTGACGCAGCGCGTCTGGCGGGTATGCCAACCGAGCGAAGCGCGGCGACATAGATTGCTTCGAGTCCGGTGGCATCGGCGGTTCCGCGTTTCCACATGGCTCTGATGTCCGTGGAATTGAGGCGATCGAATATGGGCGTCATGGAATAACTGAGTTCCTTGATCACCATTTCGGCAGCAGATCGAGGGTCAGTCTCGCGCCGGATTCGCGGATAGAAATGCTCCCACAAGGGCCGACGCCAGTTCATGTCTGCGTCGTAGGCAGGAGAGATTTGTGGAGACAACACGAAGTTGCGATACAGGTCCTCGTCAATCGTCCAGCAAACGAGCGTGCGGTTGTAGTCCGCCAGCGCAACATGATCGAGAAGCCATTTCATCGGTTTGCCATTCCAGATCGGTTTCTTGGCGAGGAAATCAAAGTCGTCCCGTTGCGTGGGCTGGACCAGCCTGTTACGGGCGATGGCAAGAGCAAGGTCGGACACGGACATCCTTGGTGTGATGACGTGAACCAGAGTCAACGCCAACGCAGCGGCAGCGAGAATTCCAGCGAGCCAACGGAGTATGAGCGAGCCGCGCGCTTGTTTGACGCATCGAGCACCGGGCTCAGACCCGGCGGGTTGCACCGTGTCAGCAGCATCGAGCCGATCTGGAGATCGGCGCTCCGATGCATCCGGCGTTCCCAATCGCCCCAGTTCCATCAACGTCCAAAACACCGCCGCCGTCGCCAGTTTGAACAGGCCGCCATCGAACCAAAAACCGACGAGCAACACGAGAGCGCCGGAGTGACAAACCGGTGGCGAGAAGGCTGAAGGCTGAAGGCTAAAGGCTGAAGGCTGAATGTGGAACGCGCAATCTCATACGAAGTGAAAGCGCCATATATGCGACGAAACACAACAGCACGGGCGCGCCCGAGGAAATGCCCAGCATGAAATAGTCGTTCATTTGAATCGCCGCCGTTTCCTCCAAACGCGGCGCGC
>DAOLDN010000570.1:0-2514 GCA_035327385.1 Verrucomicrobiota bacterium
CGTTCGTGGCCAAGTTGAGCGCCGAGACGGTAAGCCCCCACCAGTGGATGCGATAATCTCCATGCCCTGCCCTCCAGTTGACCCAGGGTTTGGGCCAGCCAGCGGGCGAGGGTTAGATCGTCAAAATCCCGGAAACCCCTGCCGTATTCCTTCCAGAGCCGGTCCAGTGGTGCTTCAGAATCAAAAGCCATTACCGCGTCAGGATGGGTTGGAAGCGGGACTTTGTCGAGCGTCCGGCGAAGGGCTCATTGTGAGACGAAATACGTCGCGATTATGACGGGTCTGCGAGTTTTGGGTGAAATTGTCGTGAAGATGCGGGGTTGACAAAATGGAGAATGCTATTTTATGCTTTAGCCATTCGGGTAGCAGCACGTTTCTTCAGCGGGGTTCCCCACCCCCACCTCCTTGGCGTCTGCTGCCCGAATAATTCTCAGCTCCAGCTTGACGTGCAACGCTGATTTCCCTACTGTTCGCATCCCCAACGCGGGGGCGTAGCTCAATTGGTTAGAGCGCTGCCCTGTCACGGCAGAGGTTACGGGTTCGAGCCCCGCCGCTCCCGCCATTTTTCGGTCGCAGTCCTGCCGGAGAACGAAGGCTGCCGCACCGAATTTCCCTGAGAAAAAGCTTTTTCCGAAGCGCAAAGTCCTGTTTGTTTTGACCGGTGCGTGGATGATCTGCCGCGCCACCGTCCGTGCTGGTCATGCAAATACCGTCATTCCGCATCCGCCTATGAGTCGCGCCGGGAACATATTCCCGCTGGCCCTACGGCTGAAGTGTTGTCTGATCACCTCGATGCTGCTGGCGGCATTCTCGATGGCTGCGAGCGAAAAGACCTATGTCGTCAAGCGCAGCGACACCCTCTATGGCATTGCACGCACCAACGGCATCACCGTGGCGCAACTGGCCGATCACAACAAGATTCCGCGCGACACGCGTGTCGTCGTTGGCCAGCGGCTGATCATTCCGGACCGCACCACCAAGACCAATCCCCAGCCTTCAACGCTGTCCGCCCCCATTCAAAAGCACATCAACATCGCGCCTGTCGAGGCGAAGCGCTGGAAGCACATTGTCATCCATCACAGCGGCGTGGACGAAGGCAATTTGAAGGCGATTGACCGCTACCACCGCGAAGAACGCCACATGGAGAACGGCATGGCGTATCATTTCCTCATCGGGAACGGCAATGGCATGGGCGACGGCGAAATCGCCGTCGGCAACCGCTGGAAAAAGCAACTGGACGGCGGCCATCTGCGCAACCTGGCACAGAACAAAACCTCCATCGGCATCTGTCTGGTCGGCAATTTTGAAAAGAAACCGCCGACAAAAAGGCAGCTTGAAAGTCTGGAAAACCTGATTCGTGCGCTGATGAAACGTTGCAACCTGACGACAACCGCCGTCAAAACCCATCAACAGATCAACGTCATCCACACCAAATGCCCCGGGACCAAATTCCCGACAAAGTCCTTCTTGGAAAACTTGAAATCCACCAAGACCTAGTTTCAGACGTTGAACTTGAACAGCAGCACGTCGCCGTCCTTCACCACGTATTCCTTGCCCTCCATCCGGTAAAGCCCCTTCTCACGCGCGGCGGCAACTGAACCGCACTTCATCAAATCATCGTAGGCCACTGTCTCCGCCTTGATGAATCCGCGCTCGAAATCGGAATGAATCACGCCCGCCGCCTTCGGCGCCGTGTCACCAGCATGAATCGTCCATGCGCGGACTTCTTTCTCGCCAGCGGTGAAGTAAGTCCGCAATCCCAGCAAATGATACGTGGCACGGATGAGCACGCCCACGCCGCTTTCCTCCACTCCAAGCTCTTTCAGAAAATCCCTCGCCTCGTCCGCCGACAGATCAACCAAATCGCTCTCGATCTGTGCGCTGATGACCACGGCCTCGCATGCCAGGTGCGTCTTCACATATTCGCGCACCTTCAACACGTGGGGATTCGTGTCCGCTGTCGCCAGGTCGGATTCCTTCACGTTGCAGGCGAAAATCGTCGGCTTGTCCGTCAGCAGGAAAAATGATTTCGCAACGCCCTTCTCTTCGGGCGTCAACTGCACCGTCAGCGCCAGCTTGCCGGCATCGAGCACAGGCTCGAACTTCGACAGCACAGCGTCCTCTGCTGCGGCGGCCTTGTCGCCACGCTTCACGTCCTTGGCCAGTTTTTCGCGACGTTTCTTGATGTTCTCCAGATCGGCGATGACCAGTTCCGTGTTGATCACTTCGATGTCGCGCACCGGATCAACTCCGCCCGACACGTGATGGATGTCCGCGTCCTCGAAACAACGAACGACCTGCACGATGGCGTCCACTTCGCGGATGTTGGCTAAGAACTGGTTGCCAAGCCCTTCGCCCTTGCTGGCACCTTTGATGAGGCCTGCAATGTCCACGATTTCTACCGTAGTAGGCAGCACCTTCTGCGGATTGACTAACTCGGCGAGTCGGTCGAGGCGTGCATCCGGTACCGTAATTACACCAAGATTCGGCTCTTTGGTAGAGAAAGGATAATTG
>DAOLDN010000571.1:0-2514 GCA_035327385.1 Verrucomicrobiota bacterium
GGCAGCCTCGACGATCAACTGGTGGAGATTCAGGGCGTCGTGGAAAGCGCCGCCTACGATTCCGGTGGCTGGTCGCATGTCATCCTGCGCACACAAGGCGGAACCTTGCGCGTGGACCTGCCAGGCGCGGAATTCACCGCGGAGGATCTGAAACGGACGGAAAAAAGCGCCGTCCGCATCCGGGGCTGTTTTTTTGCGATGGTGGACCCGGCCACCAACCGGTTGAAACCGGGACAAGTGCGCATTTACAGAGCGGAAATCACGCTCGAACAGGCGGACGAAAGCGACTTTTTTTCCACGCCCCTCAAGAACGCCTACGAACTCATGTTGTTTGATCCACGGGCCAGCGCGTTCCGCCGCGTCAAGGTCGCCGGACAACTGCTCCATGCGCGCGGCGCGGAACACTTCATGGTGGACAGCACAAACGGCGTGAGGTTCATCGCCACCCCGGACGCGTCATTGGAACCGGGCGACCTTGTGGAAGTGGCGGGGTTTCCCTCGCTGGGCGGGGCCGCGCCGTTGTTGACCGAAGCCATCGTCCGCAAGACAGGCCACGCACCCCTGCCCGCGGCCGCAAAGCTGGAGGCGGACGGTCTGATGAGCGTGCGTCACGATTCGACACTCGTGAGCGTGGAAGCGTTGCTCGCGGGCGTCCGCCACACCCCCACGAATCTCGTCATGGAAATGCAGTCCGGCTCCTGGCGTTTCCTGGCAAGGCTCACCACGCCGCGCACCGCCCAGCCGCCGTTGCGCATCGGCAGCAGGCTCGCATTGACCGGCGTGTACGTGTCGCAGAACCGGAACCTTGCGCCGGATGAATCCGTGGTGCCCTTTGAACTGCTGCTCAATTCAGGGTCGGACATTGCGGTGCTGGAAACACCCTCCTGGTGGACGCTGGGGCGGTTGCTGGTGCTCGTGGGCGTGCTGGCCGGTGTGCTTGTGCTGGCAGCCCTGTGGATCACCCAGTTGCGGCGACAGGTCGAACAGCGCACCGCCGAACTCGCAGCCCAGATCAAGGAACGCCGCCAGGCCGAACAATCCCGACTGCTGGAACGGGAACGCGCCCGCATCGCCCAGGACCTCCACGATGAACTCGGCTCCGGCCTCACCGAAATCAGCATGCTCGCCGCGCGCACCAGCGTGTCCTCCGCCAACGCCGAAAAACACGCGGGCCAGTTGCGCCAGATGACCGACAAGGCCCGCGAACTGGTCACCGCGCTGGACGAAATCGTCTGGGCCATGAACCCGGCTCACAATTCACTGTCGTCGCTCGTCAGCTATTTCAGCCTTTACGCCGACCGTTTCCTCGGCCTGGCGGGCATTCGCTGGCAACTGGAGGACGGCACCGCGGCGGGTGACCGCCAACTGGATTCACACGGGCGTCACCAGTTGTTCCGCGCCTACAAGGAGGCGTTGAACAACATCGTGCGCCATTCCGGGGCCACCGAGGTCCGCGTCGGCGTGCAGTGCGTCTCCAACGAACTCCGGCTCGTCATCGCCGACAACGGACGCGGCATCACCGACGGCGCGTCCCGCAACGGCGGCAGTGGATTGCAGGGAATGCGGTCGCGCATCGAAAAACTCGGCGGACGCGTTGATGTGACCACCGACGCCGATCGGGGAACGACGGTGAGATTTTCTGTTCCCACAGATTGAGATCCCATGACGAAAATCGCCATCGTCGAAGACAACAGAACCATCCGCGAAAGCCTTGCGGAATTCGTGCAGGCCGACCCCGAATGTACGTGCGTTTGCGCGTGCGGCAGCGCGGAGGAGGCCTTGAAGGTCGTGCCCAGACACCTGCCGGACATCGTCCTCATGGACATTCAACTGCCGAACCTGTCCGGCATCGAGTGCACGGCGCAACTGAAACAACTGCTGCCCTCGGCGCAGATCATCATGGTGACGGTGTACGAGGACACGGACCGCATCTTCAGGGCGCTGCGGGCCGGCGCGTGCGGTTATCTGTTGAAACGCTGCACACCGCAGGAACTGCTCGCCGCCATCCACGAGGTGCGCCAGGGCGGCGCTCCCATGTCCCGCGAGATCGCCCGCAAGGTCATCTTCTCCTTTCAAGAACCCGTCACCACCGCAGCCGAGGTCGCAGAATTGTCGCCGCGCGAACGCGAAATTCTCGAACTGCTCGCCGCGGGCCACCCCAACAAAACCATCGCCGACCGGCTGGGCCTCACGGACGGAACGGTGCGCTGGCACCTGCGCCACGTGTATGACAAACTTCACGTCCGCTCCCGAACCGAGGCCGCGCTCAAGTTCCGGTCCGCACAGTCCGGTTGAACCCGCCTGCCGCACCCCCGCGCGTCACCGACAACAACAAAGCCGCCGGGTGTGACCGCAGCGGTTGAAGTGGAAACGAGACAGGAGGAATGTGATTCTGCTTTTCACAGGCAGAGCTTAGCGAACGTTTCGCTGACACGCCCACTCTGCCTTCTCATCTAGATCGGTTTAATTAACAGTGTGGCCGAATTCTGAAAGCCCGTTGGAACATTCCGCGAG
>DAOLDN010000572.1:0-2511 GCA_035327385.1 Verrucomicrobiota bacterium
GTGCAGTTCCGCGTTCGGAAAGGCAGAGTCGGCGATCTGCTGGCGAACCATTTTCACTTCGCCGAAGATGGAGTTGGGATTCTTGGAAAGGGCCGTGCCGTGCGTGGCGGTTTCATCGAGGTAACCGCTCTCGACGCCGTAGGTGTGCGTGGAAACGAAGTCCACCGGCGACTGGTTCGTTTCGCAAAATTTCAGAAAGTCTTTGATCCAGCCGCAGCCCGCCGTGCCCGGGCCGCCGACTTTGTAGTCGGGGGAAACGCTTTTAACCGCGCGGGCGGACACGGCGTAAAGATCGAAATACTGCTGTTGCGTCCCAGCCCAGAAGCCGTCGAGATTCGGCTCGTTCCAGACCTCGAAATACCAGGTCTTCACTTCGTCGTGACCGTAACGTTCCTGCACGTGCAGCGTGAAGGCGCGAATGAAGTCCTCCCATTTCTGCATGTCATGGGGCGGGGTCACATTGCCCTTCCACCAGAAGATGGTTTTCGAGCCGCTGGCCAGTGCCTGCGGCATGAAACCCAGTTCCACGAATGGTTTCATGCCGATGCTTTGAATGAAGTCAAAAAGTTCGTCTATGTATTGCCAGTTGTATTCCGGCTTGCCGTTGTAATCGCGGTAAACGCCCATGTCATCGGTGAACAGGCCGTGAAAGCGGATGTATTCAAAGCCGCATTCGCGTCGCGCGATGGTGAGCTGCCGCTGCCAGTCCGCGCGCAAGCCTTCGTTCGCGCGGCCCGCGCCGACGCAGCGTTTGAACATGGTGTTGAGGGATCCTTCGACCTGATGAAGGTCTGCGGAAATA
Source organism: Verrucomicrobiota bacterium (assembly GCA_035327385.1). GTDB lineage: Bacteria > Verrucomicrobiota > Verrucomicrobiia > Limisphaerales > JADLHS01 > DAOLDN01. The sequence goes on from DAOLDN010000572.1 coordinate 803, forward strand.
ATCCGCTCCGGCAACCCGTTGGTGGCAGGACGTGAAAAAGCTGTGACTCCGGCGACCAGGAAAAACCCGCAGAGAATGAGTGTTTGCAGCAGCCGACCCGGTGCGCGCGAAAGTTTTAATTTCATGCTCAAGTGTGGTGACTCTAGGGAAAAATCCGCAGACCACCCATCGTCAAAAGTAACTATGAGCATTGATGTGTATGCTGGATTCTGGTTCAACTGCATCTGACGCGACGTTGAGATCACCCGCCTGTCAGTGTCTATGGCTGCTTATGTGAAGCTCCAAATCGCTCAGAGTCTTTGAGCGACCACCCGCCGCCCAACGCTCTGTAGAGTCGAATGACGGCCAGCCGGCGGGCGACTTCGAGGCGGGACAGCGTGTTTTCGGCGGGGTAGAGTTGTTGTTGGGCTTCGAGGACTTCGTAGTAGCTGGCTTTGCCTTCCTTGTAACGCATGGTCGCCAGTTCCACGGCCTGACGGCCGGCTTCGACGGCTTGCGCTTGCTCGCCCCGACTTTCTTCAAACCGGCGGCGGGAGATGAGGGCGTCAGACACTTCGCGGAAGGCAACGAGGGCAGTCTGCTGATACTGAAGTTTCGCTTCTTCGCAGGCGGCTTTGGCCTGACGGTAGCGGCCCGTCAATCTTCCACCGGTGAACAACGGTCCGGAAGCGGCGGCGGCCGCAGACCACATGTTCCCGCTGCTGGACAACAGGTCCTTGAGTTCTCCGCTGGCGCCGCCGTAGAACGTCGTCAGGCCGACTCGCGGGAAGAAATCTCCAATTGCGACGCCGATTTCGGCATTCGCCTGACGAACTCTCTGCTCGGCCATGCGAATATCGGGCCTGCGCTCCAGCAGGTCGGAGGGCAAGCCCACGGGAATTTCAATTGGAAACTCCTGGGCAACGAGCGTTGCCGTTCGTGGAATCGGAGCGGGATTGCGGCCGAGCAGAACGTTGATTTCGTTTTCCTTGAGTGCGATTTGGCGCTCGATTTCCGGGATGTTGGCAGACACCGACTGCAAAGCCAGTTTCGCGCGCGACACTTCCAGGCTCGAAGCGAGGCCGGCGCCGCGCTGATCGTCAAACAGCCTGAAACTTCGTTGATAAGAGTCACGGGTGCGTTTGGCAATCGCGAGCTGCTCGTCCAGTTCCAGCAACTCAAAGTAGGCGCTCGCAACGCCGCTCACCAGCGAGGTCATCACCGAGCGGCGGCCTTCCTGCGTGGCCATGAAATTCGCGCGGGCGGCTTCGTTCATGCGGCGGACGCGGCCCCACAGGTCAATTTCCCACAGCGCTCCAACACCTCCCAGGAGACCGCTCAGGGTATCGCCGCCGGTGGACACAGGCAGGTCCTCGAGCATGTTCTTGTTGTAGCTGGCCTGGCCCGCATAACCGGCTTGGGGAAGGAATTGAGACCGCGCCTGTTGCTGGAGTGCACGGGCATGGTCCACTCGCGTGAGGATTATGCGCAGGTCATAATTATTGGTCAGCGCCACGTGAATCAAATCCTGAAGCACGGGGTCTTTGAACACACCCCACCACGGCAGGTCGGCGAAGGCGTTGGTGGCGATTTGATTGGTGGCGTCGCGGAAGCCGACGGGCGTAGTGACGGAAGGACGTTGGTAGTTGGGCCCAACCGCGCACCCAACGAGCGTCAGTGCGGCGAGGCAGAAAACAAGTGGGGAGCACACGCGCCCTCGCGTGTGGCGG
>DAOLDN010000573.1:0-2493 GCA_035327385.1 Verrucomicrobiota bacterium
CCCCTGCCTCGTTTTCTTGGCTTTCCCCCGCCTCGCTGGCTTGCGATTGCACTGGATTGGCTGGGTGTTGGTCGGATTGACGTTCCTGAATTTCGGCCTCGGTCTTCAGCAAAACCGCCTGCCGGTGGACCACATTTTGAACCGCTATGCGGACGCCGGAATGCAGGTGGTGGCGACGCAAACGGGAGTCCGCGCGGCGGGAACGTTCGCTTACATCACAGGCATGGCGTTGCTTTCAACCGTGGGCGTCTGGACTGGAATGGTGCTGTTGGGACTCAAAGGCGGACGATGGCAACACACGGCCGGCTGGGCCGCAATCCTCGCGGGATTCGGTTGCGGTCTGGTTTCCATTTCGCGAGCGCCACTGGTCATCGGCGCACTGATGTTCGGCGTCTGGATGCTGTCGTCGCGAACGGGTCTTTCCGTGGTGACACGCAGTCTCGCGGCGGGAGTGGGCCTCGTCGGATTGCTCGTGATGCTGCAATTCACAGGCACGTTCGCTCAACTGGGCCGGGGTGTGATGCAACGACAGGAACTGGGCGCGGACACTTTCGAGGAACGCGCGTTTGGGCAGTTTGGTCAAACCATGAAAGCTCTCGCCAGCCATCCCTTTGGCAACGGCTTCGGCACGGAACAGGTCGCCGGCAATTACTACACCACCGGCGTGATGCAATTCACCACTTACGAAGAACCCCTGCCTCGACTGGTCATGGAAACCGGCTTCCTCGGACTGATCGGTTATCTGGTGATCTGTGCCGGGGCGATCCTGTCTCTTCAGACCGCCAAACGCCACGCCGCAGGCAACGAAACAAAATCCGTTTTGCTGGCGACGCAGCTTTTGTTGATTTCGATGTTCTACGGCAGCGTCCTTTTCAACCACACGGCGTCAGCGTTCGCGTGGTTGATTTTTGCCGCCGTCATGGCGGCTGTCGTTCATCAGACACCGCTCGTTCAGCCCGATCCCATTCGTAAAGACCGCCGGCACCCCCGCCCCCGCCGTTGGGGAAAAAGCCCGGGAACAACCGCGACGCAAAACAACGATGAGACAGGAGCAAATAGCGCTCAAACTTGAGGAAGTCGCCTCCCTGTATCCGGCGCAACTCGTGGCCGGCCAGCGTGCGGACATTCCGCGAATCGCTTTCAACATCGCGTTGTCGCTGCCGATTGGAAGACCGCTCGAACGGGCGACGCTCTGCGACATTGGCGGTGGCATCGGTCTGTTCACTCCGGGATGCGCCGCAATCGGTTTCGGCAGGACGATTCTGGTGGACGACTTCGGCGATCAGGTAAATGTCGCCCACGGCGAAACGGCGCTGGCGGTGCATCGGAGTTATGGGGTGCGAATTGTGTCACGCGACGTAGTGGAGCGGGGAATGAGCGACCTGAACGAAACCTTTGACGTGGTGACGTGCTTCGACAGCATGGAACACTGGCATCGGTCGCCAAAAAAACTGTTTCACGAACTGACCGGCATGCTGGCGGACAACGGACGTTTCATTCTCTCGGTGCCGAACTGCGTGAATCTCAGGAAACGGTTGAGTATTCCCTTTGGACGCGGCAAATGGAGCGCGATGAAAGATTGGTATGAACCCGACACGTTCCGGGGTCACGTCCGCGAGCCGGACGTGGACGACCTGCGTTACATCGCAGCCGACCTCGGATTGCGGGACGTTCAAATCCTCGGCAGAAACTGGCAGGGCCACAAATCCAGCAACGCCGCCGTGCGCGTGCTGACGAGATTGGCCGATGGAATCCTGCGCCTGCGGCCTTCACTGTGCTCGGATATTTACCTGGTCGGAACCAAATCGCCGTGCCACAACGCCGGTCAATCCACGATTCGTTGAATGTCAGAACGCGGAGGAGCCACGGTCAGTTATTTCGGCGTCAACGAGGCGTACCAACTGGCGCTTGCGGCGCAGGAGGCCGGCCTGCTCGATGCTTTTTACTGTTCGCTTTACGACGCGCCCGGCAAATGGGGCGGTCGGCTGGCCGCGTTGCTGGGCCGGGAGACGCTCGCCAATCGCCGCTGCGCAGGTTTCAATCCGGCGGACGCCATTGAAATCCCCTGGCCGTTCATCGGCGAACGCGTCAAATCACTGTTCCGCTCGCCGGGCAACGAACCCGCGTGGTTCAAGACCAGCGATGCGTTCGACCGCCGCGTCGCAAAACGGCTCGCGTCCTCCGGCAGCCGCGTTCTCGTCGCAACGGAAATGTGCGCGCTGCAATCGTTCCGCGTGGCGCGCGACAAAGGAATGAAGCGGGTGCTGGATTGTCCGCAGGTACACATGGATTTTCTCAATCGCGTGCTGTCGGATGCCGCAACCGACCTCGGATTGTCCCGCTCGCGACAGTCCGACTCCGACGACGTGCTATCGCGCAAAGCGAAGGAATACGAAATGGCGGACAAAATTCTGGTCTTTTCCGATGTCCACCGCCGCAGCTTCTTTGAAGCGGGTTTTTCCGCCGAACGCATCGTCCAGATTCCGTTGTGGG
>DAOLDN010000574.1:0-2492 GCA_035327385.1 Verrucomicrobiota bacterium
GACGGCGGTGCAGCCTGAAATTCGTACGCCCCCATGTCCACGCCGTAGGCTGTTGGCCGGGTGACTCCACGTTGCGCGCTCGCCGGCGCGCCGGCGGCGCCGAAATCAATCGCAGGACTGTTTGACTGCAATGCCATCGTCCGCGTCAGTCCGCCATTATAACCCAGTGTCATCAAGCGCGGGTCTGTGAAATTGAAGCTGGCACCACTGTTGAAGTTCGCCGACCCGTCGGAACTGATGTTAAACCCGGCATCGCTGATGGCTCCCCATGCATTGCTATTGGTTCCGCCGTAAGCGAGGATCGAATTCTGAAGCGAAAGCGTTCCATTTGCGTTGCCCACTTGAGCGCCCGCAGCCGTGCCGCTGACGTTGAATTGTGCGCCTCGCCCAACGAAGTTGGTCGCAACCGTGATGTTGACTGCGACAAGAGTCGCGTTGCTGTTATAAATGCCTCCGCCCAAACCGTTGCCGGGAACAGCATTGTTTCCGCCGGCATCGCCGCCCCTGGCCAGATTCAGTGCGACTGTGCAATTCGTCATCGTCATCTGGAATCCATTGAATATGCCGCCACCAAGACCGTGGCCGCCGCCATAATTACCCCCGCCAAAACTGGCTCCACCTGCGCCTTTCGCCGTGTTCGAGGAAACGGTACACCTGTTGAGCACACTGACGCCAATATTGTAGAGCGCACCCCCTCTGCCATCAGTGTGCGTACTCGACCCGCTGCCGGACAACGCCTGGTTTTCCGAAAAAGTCGTGTTGAACGTTGAAAAACTGCCGAAGGAATAAACGGCGCCGCCCTGTGCCTCACCAGTGCCCGAATGACGGTAAGCATTTCCACCCCTTGCCATATTTGCCGTGAGTTGGCATCCCGCAAAGCTCAAGTTCCCGGACATGATTGCGATCGCTCCCCCGTAAGCCGAGCCCGGTTTTGGGAATCCAATCTCGCTGATCATTGAGTCGTCGCCATACGCTTGGTTTGCAAGGAATGCGCTGTTGGTCACGGTTATGGTTCCTGACGTCTGGAAGATTGCGCCGCCGCGCGCAGAAGCTCCCGCGCCTCCGCGAGGAGCGACGCACCTGTTTCCAATCAGATTGCAATCCACCATCAATACGGTGCCGTTGGTGTTGTAAATCGCGCCACCAAAACCGTCGCCAGCGGTGCCGATGGGTGTAAAGGCAGTGTCCGGCACACCCGGCGCACCCGATGCGGTGTTGCTCACCATGTTCACTGATTGAAGCAATACCGTGCCGCCGCGATTGAGAATCGCGCCGCCACGGCCCTCGCCTCCAATTCCATCGTCGGGATATGGAAAGCCCCTCAGCCCGCCCATGCCGCCCATGACGGAATTGTTGGTCAACAAACAGGAAACCAGCCGGACTGTGCCCTCATTGTTCAAAATGGCACCGCCCTCACCCGGAAATCCCGGCTGTGCGGGTTGCGCACCGGCATTGGCGCCGTTCTGGCCGACATGTCGTCCATTGGCAAAAACGAGATTCGTGGCAGCGAATGTCACACCGGGACTGACATTAAACAGACGCACAGCGTTGTTTCCGCTGATGACGACCGCGCGATTGCGCGCGTCCAACGTCACATCATGCGTGATGTCAATCGTGTTGGTCAGAGTGATCGCTCCATTAAAACACAGCCGGATGTTGCCTCCGATGTTGATGGCGTTGCGCAACTCGGTTTCGCTGGCAGACTCGACCACATTCGTGCCGGAACACGCGTTTGTAATTGTCAGCGTGGCGGAATTGTCCGCGCCACCGTAAAGATTGGTGACGATGACTGTGTATAGACCCTCCTGATTGGATTGGATGTTCGTCAGTGCCAGACTGTTGGTCGTACTCGAAAGCATGGACCCGTTAAACCACCACTGATAGAATAATGGTGGTGTCCCAACCGCACCCACGGTGAAGGCAACGGTGTCACCGATACCGGCCACAACATTTTCAGGCCCAATCTGTATGGCGGCCACTTGGGCGAAGTTTCCGGTCACAGATTTATTTCCGCTCATGTTCACTGCGACAGGATTTGCGCCGCCCGCCGCGTCGCCCGACCAGCCCACAAAAACCCATCCCACGGATGGCGCGGCCGAAACATTCACCGTCGTGTTGCTCAGATAAGTTCCGCCCGGCGGATCAAGGGTAACCGTCCCCTGACCATTGACAGACGTTCCCAGTGTGAAGGTCGGAATGGCCTCGAAACTCGCAGTGATGACCTTGTTGGAGGACATGGTCACGTTCAGCGGATTCTGAACACTCGATTCGTCCCCAGACCAACCAGCAAACAACCAACCCGGATCCGGCACTGCCGTCACTGTGACGACGGAATCCGCCGGATAAACGCTGTTCGTGGGGTTTCGGGTGACAGATCCCGATCCGCTGACGTTGACCGTGAGCGTAAATCCCGGAGCGGCTGAAATTTCAACAGAGGAAAATATCGCCCAAGAGATGGCGGCGATCATCATCGGCCTGAGTAGTCGCAACAT
>DAOLDN010000575.1:0-2482 GCA_035327385.1 Verrucomicrobiota bacterium
CCCGGCCCGTTGGCAACGGATTCAAATTCCCTGTCAGCACACCGGAAGGGCAGGAGGAACGACGCGAGCATGAACGCAAACGCAAAGAGGCCGCTCGCGCCGTGGCCAGACAGATTGCTCGCCAGAGTCCACCGCCTCCGCTGCCTTCAGCCGGTGCGGGCACTGGCAATCCGGGCACTGCGCAGCCTGTTGGTCAAAGCGGGGGAGTGGGGACTGCAATTGTTCCTCCGCCGATACCGTGGGAAGCCAAAAACATCAGCGGACTGCTGACCAAGCTGATCACGGCGGCGGAGGAATCCCGCGTCGCGTCATTCGTGGCCAAATGCGAGAAGGCCGGCTTGATGCCGGACCTGATCAAAGAGATCGAGGCCGACGCACACCTGCCCAAGCTCGCCAAAGAATTGTTGTGCGATGCGCTGCCGCGGCTGGCTGCCAAATATCTGAACGCGGCGGGCATCCCCGCACACTACCAGGACGAGGTGGCCGTGATCTCCGCGCTGATCCTGATCCTGCAACACGACCGCTCTGTGACGCGCCGGCTGGATGAATTGATCGCACTCAAGAAAAAGGAGATGACGGCGCATCCGTCGCCCGCACCGCAACCCGCAATGACCGTATGACCATCGAACTGGACGAGAAAACAAAACGGACACTCCTGCTGTTGCTGGGATTCGCTCTCATCGGCGCACTGTTGAGCAATGTGTTCAGAGCGGCGCGGGCGTGTGGCTACGTGGAAGGCGTCGCCGACACTGTTGGACAGTTCACCGCTGTCGCTGTTGATCTGAATGTGCAGGGTAGAGTTCGGGGAACTCCCGACGCTCATAACGTCGTGCAGCTTGGTTCAACTCCAAGCCCTGCTACCACTACACCCCAAAAGCCCGATGAACCCGGCCCGGTTTGACATTTACGAGGATCGTGGCGGGCGGCACTTCGTGCTGATCGAAAAGTCGCGCGTGGACGGCGTGTGGCTGGCGCTCTGCGGTGCCAAGCTGCATTACCTCTCGCACTTCAACCTCTCGCGCATGCAACTGATCGGTCGCGCAACGTTTGACTGATGTCCAGCCACACACACGAAGCCCAACACCTGTTGCTGCTGGGAATGACCGGCAGCGGCAAGACCACGGCGGGCATAAAATTCATGCTCAATGCCGAGGAAGGGGCCTGCCGGTTTGTCTTCGACTGGAATGAGCGGCTTGTGCCGCGCCTGCCGATCCGTCCCTGCTACACGGAAGCCGACTGTGAAGCTGCGTTGCCGTCGCGCTGGGTGATCCTGCACCCTCGAAAGATGTTCCCCGGCGTGATGCTGGACCGCAAGGTGGGACGCGAGGCGTTGCGCTGGTTCGCTCAATGGGTGCGTGCCGTCAGCAAACGCGGGCCGGGCCGCAAACTCTTTGCATGCGCCGAGCTTTGGAACTTTTGCACAGAGGACAGCATCCCGCCCGAACTGGCGATGCTCGCCGACGATGGCCGTCAAGACCAGGTGAGCTTCATCTTCGACACTCAACACCCTCAAAAGCTCAACGCCAGTATTACCGGAGCGGCCACGGAAATCATCGCCTTCAAACTGATCGCGCCGGATGCGTTGCGCGAATGCGCCAGGCTGGGACTCGACGCCAAAGCCATCAAGGAACTTTCGCCGGGGAGCTTCATTGCCTACAACCGCATCAGCGGAGCGACGCTGCGCAGCGATAACTGGGAGTGGGCCTGACTACTTGAACGGATTGACCACGTCCACAAAGGGGAAGTCTTTCGAGTTGCGCGTTGCCACCGTCAGTCCGTATTCCCTGGCGATGGCCGCGATCTGCGTATCCCTCAAATCGTAGTGTTTCCACCAATCTGAACCGTAAGCTCCCTCCAACTCCGCAGCGTAGCGTCCCCACTCCGCAGCAGACGGGCCGTCGAACTCGAAAAACCTGCCCTCGTAATCCTCCAACAGAAAATTATAGTCGCGCTGAAGCTCTGTCTTCTTCTTCCCGTCCGTCATGCGCTCAATTCCGTAGCGCAACTCTGAGACTGTGATCGTGGAAATGGCGCAGTCGTTGGCGTGGGCAGACAGCCAGCCCATGCAAACCGGGTCAGGGGATTCCTTGTTGATCTCTGAAACAACGTTCGTGTCCAGAATGAACGTCATACTCTTGGCTTGGCCGAGAACTTCATCTCAGGGATCACCACGCCTTTGAACTTCATGAGATGCTCTATCAGGTTCAGCTTTGGCGCGGGCCGTGTGGGTTTGAAAACCAACGCGCCAGACCTGGTTTGAATAAACGAGAACGTGCTTCCATTGTCGTAGCCGCGCTCGGTCCTCACGTCTTTGGGCACTACCAGCCGTCCGTTGTCCATGTGCAATATCGTCATGATGGGAAATTCCCACAGTTAATCCCCTTTTTCAAGCCCCAAACCCGGACAACTGGACAGATCAGCACCGTCAAAGTCGGACGGACAACACCCCGATCCCGGACCCGGCCCGGGCAAACCCGGACGG
>DAOLDN010000576.1:0-2481 GCA_035327385.1 Verrucomicrobiota bacterium
TTTCACGCGTTCGACGACCGCGACGTTGCGCTCGAATGGTGCGAGGAGCGTTTGCTGGCGCACACAGGTGAAACGAAACACGAGGACAAAACCTATTCGCTGGAAAAATTCTCGACGTTGTCGGGATTCACGGCCCCGGAACTGGACGCCATCGCGAGACTGCTCAAACATCGCGCCTACAAGGCCGGAGACACCATCATCCAGGCGGGCGCTCCGGCCGGTGAAATGTTCCTCCTTGCCCGAGGGCGTGTGAGTGTGATGGTCGCGCTGGACGCCGGCGCCAAGCGCCGGCTCGCCACATTTTCACCCGGAATGACATTTGGCGAGATGGCCATGATTGACCGCCAGCCGCGCTCGGCAATGATCGTGGCGGACACCGACGTCGAGTGCGAATTATTGACACTGGAAGACTTCGACCGTTTGAGCGAAGCCCAGCCCGTCATCAAGATCAAGATTCTCCAAAACCTCTGCCTTGACCTTTGCGCCAAGTTGCGCAAGGCGAACCGGGAATTGAACGTGTTTGATTGAGCGACGGGGAAGGAGAGATGACTTCATAGATCTCCTGAAATGACAATGCGCGCATGGCAATTCCTACTTTCTCTTGAAAAAGTAAACTCCGGGCTTCCATTCGTGTCCGCCAAACCAAGCAGTGCTTGCACTCTGGCGGAGCATAATGGGGATAGCGGTAGAATTTCAGCCACAACAAAAAGGTGTCGCTTGTTAAGGAAATGCCTTCAAATTGTCTGACGATCGAGCCGAAATATCTGTGATCATCTCGCGGGCATGTTCGTTATGGTCAAGGCAAACCACGGGAGTGGTGCTTGCGAGTAATGCCAACGCCAGACAGAGCAACATATATGCATTGTGCGTTGTCGTTTTCATAGTTTGAAATCAGTTCCGACGGCTCTTGCGAACCTTCAGCAACTCACCGATTACGCTTCCAGCAGTAAGACATAGAAGGGAATTGATCACCGCAATTAAGCCAAGGGTAATACCTGTCCAGCGCATGATTGCCAGTGGAAGGTCACAGAAAACAAACCAGAGAACCCATGAGAAACCGAAGGGTTCATGAGGAGAAGTAACCGCAAATACCAAAAGAAAGACGAGCGTCGCCACAAGTCCAACACTGGCTCCAACGACCTGAGCCTTGCGTACGATTGACCAACTGCGCCAGTTCAGAATGAGTCGATTTTTCATAGGCCACCACCAGCCGCTCCGCCTTCTGCTCATCGGATTCCCTCAACTCTTCCCCATAAGCTGTGTTCGATTGAGCGGTGGGGCAAGGCGGCGATTCACGAAATGAAACTGTAGTCGTAGGGCGCACGCATCTGGCGGGCGAGGAATGCGTTACCCGTGCTGGCGTTCCTGCCGGTGAAAACCTCACGTCTCGGATCCCATTCAAACGTTTTGCCCGTGCGCAACGCGATGACAATCAAATGGCCCACACACGCGGAACGGTGTCCGGTTTCTACATTGCTGACCGGGTCCTGGCGCGATTGAACGCACTCAAAAAAGTTGCCCATGTGATTGCGGCTGACAGCGAGCTTGATCTTGTCCTCCGGCAACGGAGTGCGGAGAAACTCCGGATCGTTGGCGGTGATTTCATCACGGTTCACCCAGATCCAACCGCCGGTGCCGGTGAATTTGATTCCGTTGCGCTGGCCGTCTTCCTTGATCACCGCACCGTAAGGACTGTCGTCGGGTGTGGTGCGGACGATTTGAGTCACGCCGTTCGGCCATGTCAACGTTGCCTCGAATTCGCTGGGAACGGTGTAGCCGCCGGGAATCGGTTCGACCAGCGCGCGCGCCTCAATCTTGGTCGGGCCGTCAGACCCGATGCCCCAGCGCGCGATATCGTTGTGATGCGCGCCCCAGTCGGTGACCGGACCGCCTGAGTAATCATACCACCACCGGAAATTCCCGTGGCAACGCTCTTTCAGATAAGGGACTTGCGGCGCTTGGCCCAGCCAGAAATCCCAATCGAAACCTTCCGGTGGCGTTTGCGGCGATGGAAACAAGCCCGCCCGCAATCCCGCAGGAACGAACACATTCACCTGTTTTAGCGTGCCGATGCGGCCGTTGCGGACCAGTTCGCACGCCAAATGAAAGCGCGTGCTGCTGCGTTGTTGCGTACCCGTTTGCAGGACGATCTTGTTTTCGCGAACGGCTTTGATGGTGCGCTTGCCCTCGTCAATCGTCAGTGTCAGCGGTTTCTCGGCATAAACGTCCTTGCCGGCTTTCGCGGCGGCGATGTTGATCAGCGTGTGCCAGTGGTCCGGTGTGGCCTGGACGATCACATGAACGTCGTCGCGCGCCAGTGCCTCGCGGAAATCTTTATAAATCATCGGTGCCGGCTTTCCGTCCTGCGACAATTCCTCGACCGCTTTCCCGGCGTGCGAACGGTCCACGTCACACACGGCGACAATGTCGCCGAATTTTGAGGCGGCCCTGCCATCGGCGCGGCCCATGCCGCCGCAACCG
>DAOLDN010000577.1:0-2478 GCA_035327385.1 Verrucomicrobiota bacterium
ATCATATATGAGTGGCAATACGACGACGAACCGGAGGATGGCTACTGGTGGTCCATCAGGTGGGCGACAACCGATGCCTACGGCGCCTACAGCGCACGTGGATTGCCCCCGGGAACGTATCGGGTGCTGTTTTACGACCCCAACTTCCACTACGAACGGCAGGCGTTCTCGAACGCCCCCGATATCGCCACCGGTGACGACATCACGCTGGCGGAAGGCGAGCGGATCGCGAATATCAACGCCGATCTTGTCGCTGGCGCGACCATAGCCGGTCACGTGACAGAGATGGATGGCAGCACGCCCATTCAGGGCATTCACGCGCAGGCCTTTCGATGGAACGGCAGCACCTGGGTCGAAGTCGGCGAGGCCAACACGGATGCGGACGGCAACTACCTGATTTCCGGACTTCCCGCCGGCCTCTATCGCGTGCGTTTCAGTCAATGGCGCGAGTATTTGTGGGAGGTCTACGATGACATCCCCTACGAGACCTGGAGCGACATGGCCGCTGGGCAGGATATTGTCCTGACCACCAGCGAAGCGCTCACCGGCATCAATGCCAACATGGTGTCCGCCTCGAAAATAGCGGGGACCCTCAGCAGCGACATCCCGGAGATTCCCGTGGAAGGCATCCTGATACAGGCGTGGAGTTGGGATGGCGAGAATTGGATCGAGAGCGGGTCGGGCGACGTGATCGGATGCTGTGGAGATGAACCGAATTTCCTGATCGGCGGGCTGCGGCCCGGAACCTATCGGCTTACATTCACCGACCTGACGGGAGAATTTGAATCCACCGTTTGGGGCGGCTCCAGCAATCTCGATGAAGGCATCGACCTCGTCGTGCCCCCCACGACCACGGTAGCGGAGGTCAACTTGACCATGGAGGTGGTCAAACCCTCCGTTATCGATTTGCGACCAACGGAAAGCGGCTTCGCGGAGCTGGATTTCCACAGCCGGGATGGGCGCTTTTATGTCTTGCAGCATGCGCCCGCGGCGACCGGCACCTGGGAGGATGTCGGTGAAACGCTCTGGGCTGTGGGCGACGCCAGCACACTGGCCATCACGAACACCATGCAGAAACACGGTATGTGGCGGGTACGACGTGTGTTTGGGGATGAATAACGAAAGGACAACGATGAAAACGCTGGGGCTTTTACAAGGGACTCGGCTTTGCGGGGCATTCTGCGTCACGCTGCTGTGCGGAGTCGGGTGCCTGAACACCATGAAGGCCAGCGAACATGCCGCCGAGCTGCCGGATTCGACCGCTCCGGAATTAACGCTTGGCGTCTTTCAACAACACGTCAAACCCGGCATGTCGCAGGGCGATGTTGCGGCGATGGTCGGTTCGCCGAACTTGGTATCCTCGGAAGGTGCGGGCCGCGAAACGTGGATCTACGACAAGATTTCCAGTGAATATGCCTATTCGTCGAGCTCCTCCGCCGTTGGCGGCGGCGCGGGCGGCGGTGTTGGCGGGCTTGGACTAAAGGTTGGCGGCAGTTCGTTGACGGGCATTGGCGGCGGCGTTCAGGGCGGCGGCGGCGCGGTCTCCTCCAAGGCAAGCGGCGCGGGCCGGACGACAAAAAAGACGCTGACCGTCGTCATTCGCTTCGAGAACGGCGCCGTCACGGATTGGAAATATCACCAAAGCAAGTTCTAGCCACCTCATGAAACGCTGCCTTTTACGAATTTGCGTCTCGGCGTTTCTCGCCGCGCTGACCCTGGGCGGCACGGGTTGTCCCGCACTGATCCTCGGAGGGCTGGCCGCAAGCTCCGCATCCATGCAGACTTCACAGCGTCAACAAAAAAACGGCGGTGCCGAGCGCTCGCAATTGGAAATCCGCCAGATGCAGCAACAGACTTTTGAAACCACCGACACCAGGCAGGTGTTCATGGCCGTCATGAACACCCTACAGGATGATGGGTTCATCGTGCGGCAGGCCCAACTGGACGTCGGGCTGCTCAACGCGTCTAAGAGCATTGACGTTGCGGACATGGGCCAGGTGTTCAGCGCGACGCTCATGTCGTCACTCACCGGGGCGCGCGCTTCATACGCGAACAATGCCGTGGTGGAAGTTTCGGTCAACGTGGGTCCATTCAAGGCAGCCACACGCATTCGCGCCAACTTCGAGAACAAGGTTTTCGACAACGCCGGCGCCGTGTGGAGTTCCGAGGTCGTGGCCGAAGAGGACTTCTATCAAGACTTTTTCAGCAAAGTCAGCAAGGCCGTGTTCATTGAACAGGAACAACTCTGATCGCACCGGATGTTCGCAAAGAAACCAAAGGAGAAAAAATGAGAAGCATGAAGACAACGGCGGTCCTGGCTGCGGCTTTTGCATGGATCGGACTCGGCGAAGCCCGCGTCTATGGCGGCGGATTGCTCGGAACCACGCATTTTGGCGCATCGGCAGGCATCGTGGAGCCAGGCGATGACGTCGCCGCCGACCTCTACGACGACATTTACCTCGGCAATGCCTTTGTGAA
>DAOLDN010000578.1:0-2472 GCA_035327385.1 Verrucomicrobiota bacterium
CGGCGGGCGATTCTCCCTCTCCCCTTCCGAAGGGGAGAGGGCCGGGGTGAGGGGAGCAGTGATTCCACCCAGGCAACCACCACGTCCAATGTGTTGTCTCTTGTCCGGTTCATTTGCTTCATCTGCTCTTCAACCTTCGAGTGTTTCCACCGTTACGTCGTGACGCCTGCCGTTGACCGTGACGAACAAATGCTTGCCTGGACCATTGGCGCGCGCAGTTGTCGCGGAGGCTGCGGGCGCGGCCGTTGAAGCTGTGGCAGGTGCGGCCGGCGTTGCGGCCTTGGCTTTGGGCTTGAGCAAATCTTCGACCTGTTGCGGGAACATCGCGAACAGCACCAAGGTTTCGTCGTCGGTCGGCAGATGTTTCTCCGCGCATTGCTTGCGATATTTCTCCATGCCGGGTTCGAGCAAATCCGCCGGACGATCCGTGACGCGCTTCTTGCCGGTTTGCTTTTCCACGGAGGCCAGCACGTTGGGATCAATCGGGCCGGGCGTCAGTCCGTATTTGCCCAGCGCGATGTCCTGCGCGGGCTGGCAGATCATTTTCCAGCGGCCAAACTTCACGTTCATCATCGCTTGCGTGCCTACGATCTGTGACGTGGGCGTGACGAGTGGTATCCAACCCAGCGCTTCGCGGACAATCGGGATTTCCTTCAGCACGGCGTCGAACTTGTCGCTCATCCCTTGCTCTTTGAGTTGCGTGCGGAAGTTCGACAACATGCCGCCGGGCACTTGATAAATCAGAATGTCGCTATCCACGCGCTCGTTCGCCGGGCTGGTGAACTTGGAAAGCTCCTTGTAAACGCCCTCAAAATAATCGCGGAGTTTGGAAAGTTTCTCCGTGTCGAACTTGGGACACCGCGGATGACCTTCGAGTAGTGCCAGCATGCGTTGCGTGTCCGGTTGCGATGTTCCGTTCGCAAACGGCACGATGGAAACTTCGACGCAGTCCACACCCGCATCAATGGCCGCGAGATAACTCGCTGCCCCGAGCCCCGCGGTATCGTGCGTGTGCAACGTGATTGGAATGCCCACCTTGCTCTTGAGTTCTTTGACCATCCGATACGCGATTTGCGGCTGGAGAATTCCGGACATGTCTTTGATGCCGATGGAGTCGCAGCCCATCTTCTCCAACTCGACACCCATCTTCACGAAGTTCTCGACGGTGTGGACCGGGCTAATCGTATAGCACAACTCGCCGCGCGCGTGTTTGCCATATTTTTTTGTGGCCTTGATGGCGGTTTGCAGATTTCGCACGTCGTTCAGCGCGTCAAAAATGCGGAGGATGTCCTGTCCGTTCTCGCACGTGAGGCGGACGAACGTTTCCACCACGTCGTCGGGAAAACTCGCGTATTGAACGATGTTCTGTCCGCGCAGCAGCATGAGCTGCGGTGTCTTCGGCGCGATCTTCTTCAACGTGCGCAGCCGGTCGAACGGATTTTCGTTCAAGTAGCGGAGACAGGAGTCAATGGTCGCGCCGCCCCAGGTCTCGAGTCCCGCGAAGCCCATCTCGTCGAGAATGGGCGCAGGTTCGAGCATGGAGGAGGTCGCCATGCGGGTGGCCGCCATGGATTGATGGCCATCGCGAAGCACGGTGTTGTTGAAGAGGACAGGTTTCATGTTAGCGATAATTCATTGTCAGCTTCGGGAAACCACCCAATCGGGCACGCGTGTTGGACGGCGAAATCCGCCGTAAGGTTCAACCATTTCTGGTGACCTCGCGGGGAGTGATTTGGCATTGGTCTCAGCCGCCTCGGCGCACGCCTTTCCCGTGCAGTTATATGCCCGATACGCGGTCGGGTAGCACACCGCCGTTTGGCTTTCAGTCCTCATAATTTGCCATGTGCGAAGGGTTGGAGTTTTGAGTTGTGGTCATTAATGCCTGCCAAATCCATTCTCTCCGGGCCGTTGTCGCCTGGAAGAACAATTCAGGGCGCGACACGTCCGTCCGTTGTCAGGTGTCCGGGATTTCGTAGAACCATGCCGGAGGATTTCAAAAATGCAAACGGAAGCATCATCGGACTCAACGTCGTGTCGCTTTTCCCGCTTGCCGGAAATGAAACGCGGGCGGAACGGATTCGAAGCAAACCTGTGACACGCGTCCGTATTTGCAGCCTTGCCGAGAAGGAGAATATTTTTGAATAATCTGTCCTGTAACAGCCGGCCTGTTCGTCGTATTGGTGAATGAACAACATCAACAATCACCCGAGAGAAGCAAAATGAACACCCCAAACAACAACGGTTTTCTCATCATTTTCCGCAGCGCGGACTGGTACAAGGGCCTTTCGCCCGAACAAATGCAACAGGTCGCCGACAACTGGATGGCGTGGTTCAATCGCCTCAAGGCCGAAGGCAAATGCGCCGGCGGCAATCCACTCGAACGCGAGGGCAAAATCGTCTCCGGCGCGAACCGCGTCGTGTCGGACGGCCCGTTCGCCGAATCCAAGGAAACCATCGGGGGTTATTTTTTGC
>DAOLDN010000579.1:0-2469 GCA_035327385.1 Verrucomicrobiota bacterium
AGGACGTTGTGGCCTGGCCGTTGAGCGGAATGAAGAACACACCGGCGGGCGAAAGTGTTTTCGCTCCGAAGATCCGTTCTGTGTCTCGCAATTGTTTGAGCACGCCGAGATACGAGAGCAGTTGCAGTTCGAGACCGTGATGCAGTTTGGCGGCGTTCAATTCGCGAGCGCGGGATTTGTAGTCCATCACCACGGCGAGCGCCGTTCCGTCCGGCAGCGGGCAGACGTCCACGCGGTCAATGCGGCCCCGCAACAGCAACGCCCGGCCATCGCTCAAATCCAGTCTCCAGGACGGCAGGTCGCCGTGTTCGTCATCGAAGGAAACTTCGACGGCGACGGGGTCGAATCCGTATTGCGGCATCCATTCGATGAGAGTGGTGACGAGCCGTTGCAGTCGCGCGACGAGGTGCGCTCCCGTGAAACGCGCCGCGCCGTCCGCCTGAAATTTTCCC
This sequence comes from Verrucomicrobiota bacterium, assembly GCA_035327385.1. GTDB lineage: Bacteria > Verrucomicrobiota > Verrucomicrobiia > Limisphaerales > JADLHS01 > DAOLDN01. The sequence continues at coordinate 453 of DAOLDN010000579.1, forward strand.
CCGGCGAAGGCGGGCAGTAATTCATTGCCGATCTGTGCGATCAAATCGGACGCCCGCGCGGGAGTCAGTTTCCGCCATGAACCGCCGTTGGCCGTGGCGCGTTTGTGGAATTCCTCGAGGACGTCGTGCTGGAGGCTGCCCTTGTCACGGGCGTTGAACTCGAACTCGCGCCGTTCGTCGAGCTTCAGGCCGCGTGCCGCGAAATACTTGAACGGGCAGGCCGCGAACTGTTCCAGCGCGCTGACCGAGGTTTTCAATTCAGTTCCGTAAAGTCTCCGCACCGTTGCTGCGGCGAGAGTGCTTTGGTTGATCGTTTGAAGGCGGCGATGTTTTTCCACCAGCGGCGCGAGCGCGGGCAGTGACTCCAGATTCCGGATTTGGAACAGGTCGGCGGCCAGTTCGGTGGTGTGTTCGGCGTCCCACCAGTCGGGCGTGGCGCGGAACTCTTCTTCGTGCGTTCCGGTGATGTATCCGGCGTGGGTGAAGAACGGCGACGGGTTCAGCGGACGGCCTTCGGAGTCCTGATCGGCGCGGGTGAGCAGGAGTCGTTCGCGGGCGCGGGTGACGGCGATGTAACCGTAGAAACGTTCGCGAGAAATCTGTTGAAGGCGGTCGGTTTCGAGTTGGACGTTTTCGCCGGCGAGCAGGTCGCGTTCTGCGTCGGTCAGGAGCGTTGCCGTCGCTGGCGGCGCGGGGAAGACGCCTTCGTTGAGGCCGAGGACCAGCGCGAGTTTGAGTTCCGGCTGTCGTGAGCGGTCAATGCCGCCGATCAACACTTGGTCCAGCGCGGGAGGAATGACGCCGACGGAGAGTCCCGCGAGTCCGGCTTCGAGGACGGGCAGCCATTCCGGCAGCGGCAGGGTTTCGTTGGTGAAGGCCAGTTCCACGTTGGCGAGCCATTGGTCCGTCTGGTCGAAAACCGTCTGGTGCAGCGCGCTCTGGGAAATGCCCGGAGCGGACAGGGGTAACTGAGGATCGCTCCAACGTTCCAGGGTTGTTTCGACATCCAGCGCGCTCCACAAATCGCGCACGGCGGTTGCGATCTGTGAGCCTGTGGGTTGCGGGCCGAGCGCGCGTGCCATTTGCTCGAACGGAGGAAGGATTCGCAGGCGCAATTGCTCCAGCCGCGCGGCGTGTGCATGGTCGTCGGCAATTGGCAACGGTTGCCGCCAGAACCGTCCACCTTCCCAGCCACGCGCGAGCGCCTCATTTTCAAGCGCGTCCACCGCGTCGTCGTCAGGCGTAACGAGTCCGGTTTTCAACGCGCCGAACCAGTCGGCGGATCGCCAGTCGTAGGCTGCGCAACGCACTGCAAACCGGGTCAATTCCGCGAGCGGGTGATGCGCGACGGCTTCGCGGCGGTCCAGGAAGAACGGGATGCCGTAGCGGCGGAAAATCCGCGTCAGCGCAGCGTGATACGGTTCGAGGGAACGCACGATGACGGCGCAATCGCGGAAACGGTTGGGCGGGCCGGCATCGTGGCGTGGCTCGCGGACGAAACGGAGGATTTCGCGCGCGGCGAAAACGGCTTCGGCTTCGGGATCCGCGCAGCGGACCAGACGCAGGTGTGGATTTTGGGGTTCGGATTTGGGAGGAGTCGGCGGTTGCGACCATCGGGATTCGAGGGAGCGCAGCGTTGTGTTGGCGGCGAAGCGGCCTGCATTTTCTGAGCGCGGCAGGATTTCGATTTCCACGTGGGCATCGGGGATCGCAAGCACGCGCTGGTGACATTGGGTGAAGGTGCGTGCGACGGCGGCCCACGGCGACAGGCGGGCGACGTCGCCGGACGGTTCGGCTTCCAGGCAAAAGGCCAGTGTGGCCCGCCGGCAAAGCGGCAGGAAGGCGGCGAGCATGTCCAGTTCCTGCGGTGTCATTTCGGCGAAACCGTCGAGCCACAATGCTGCCGCATGGAGCGGCGGATTTGGAGTGCGGCCATTGGAATGAATGGCGGCGGTGGCCAGAACGAGCAGACTGTCCGCGTCCTCCAGACCGTGTTCGAGAAGCCAGTTGCGATAAG
>DAOLDN010000580.1:0-2455 GCA_035327385.1 Verrucomicrobiota bacterium
TCCTGAAGCATGCGCAGCCGCTGCCAGGTGGTGTGGATCGCCCAGATAACGAGAACAGAGCCGGCCAGAACGATGAACGCCGGTATCGCCAGCCTCAGTGTGGCCGCAAGCCCGTTGCCGCTGGCACGCGCCGGACCATTCGTGGAACGATTTGTCTCACCGTTGGGTTTCATCGCTGGTTCAATCAGGTCTCCAACCACTGTTACCGCCGGTAAATCTTCCCGCGTCCAGACTGGCACGGCAACCGCTATTTCGTCCGCCATCGGTCATGTCGAACCATTGTGTCAGCCACAAACCATTGAGACCACGCGCAAATGAGAACGCGAATCTCCGTCAACCCCGCCGATCCTGTGGCCTTCAACGTTGCCGTGTCTGCGGCGCATGACAATTGTGACGAGACTCTCGGCGGCAAGGGAGACATTCACCGGGATTTACCAGAGCAGTCTCCGCGCCGGGCCGCGCCGATGACAACACCCCGTCGGGGCGAACAACAGAAAGGTACGATGAAAACCAAACGAACCGTAGCATTGATGACATGCGTTGCCGCGCTGGGAACGAACGTTCAGGCCGATGATTCCAGCGACGCATCAGCACGTCCGTCTGGAATGGCGCAGTCAAACCAGTCAACGAACCGGTTTGGTGCGGGCATTATCGTGGGCGAACCTACCGGACTGGCGTTGAAATATATGTTGAGCGACGTCGTTGCGATTGACGGCGCGTTGGGCTGGTCGTTCTCGGGCCGAACGGATTTTTATCTCCACAGCGACGTGCTGTGGCACAAACGGGATGCCGTGGCCGTGCGTGCCGGGGAGGTCTCATACTACTGCGGCGTGGGTGGGCGTTTGAAACTGTCCGATCATGGTTCCGACCGCATGGGAATCCGGGTGCCCGTTGGGGTGGCATATCGGTTCGAGGACGTTCCGGTGGACGTGTTCGTGGAGATCGCGCCGGTGTTGGACGTGGCTCCGTCCACACGCGGCGACCTCACTGGTGGCCTCGGTGCAAGATGGTGGTTCTGATGAAAGTCCTGATTACAGACGACGATCTGGCGGTGCGGCTGGCCTTGAGAAAAGTGCTTTTGGAAGCCGGTCACGAAGTGTTGCTTGCGGCCGACGGCGTCGAAGCGCTGGGGCATTGCGCGCAGGACACCGTTGACCTGCTGCTGCTGGACATCGGGTTGCCGGTCAAGAACGGCTGGGACACCTTCGGGCGGATCACCAACCGCAATCCGCTGCTGCCGGTGATCGTGATCACGGGCCGGCCCAACCAATATTGCACTGCGCTGGCCGCAGGCGTGGGTGCGCTGATGGAAAAACCAGTGGATGTCACCCAACTCCTCGCGACGATGGAGGAACTGGCCGCACAATCCAGGACCGCCCGTTTGAGCCGGCTCTGCGGTCAGAATCCTGACACGCGCCACGTCCCTCCTGCAAACGAGCCGTTGCTCAGGCGGCTGCACCGGTGCTGATCCGTCACCGACCAGTAAATGAATACCCAGGCGACGGGATGCGCACCCCACGACAGCCGGGAAGTCCGCCATGACGTCCGCCGAACTCCGTTTCCGTTTGAGGCCGGCGTGAATTCGCCGTTCGACTTTCGCGCTGCAACTCCTTAAGCTGCGCCCCCGATGATCATTGCTCCGTCGTTGTTGGCGGCCAATTACGGGTCGCTCGCCAAAGAAGTCAAACGCGCCTCCAAGTCCGGCGCGGAATGGTTGCACTTGGACATCATGGACGGCCATTTCGTGCCCAACATCTCCTTCGGACCGGAAATCGTCCGTGCGTTGCGGCCCATGTCGAAAATGTTCTTCGACGTGCATCTGATGTGTTCCAAGCCGGAGATTCTGCTCGAACCGTTCGCAAAGGCCGGCGCGGACCAGATTATCATCCACGTCGAACTCGGTGAACACGTCGCTCCGCTGATCTGGAAAATCCGTTCGCTGGGAAAAAAAGTCGGACTCGCAGTGAATCCACCCACGGCCATCGCGCTGGCGCAACCGTATTTGAACGACATTGACCTGTTGCTGGTGATGACGGTCAATCCGGGTTTCGGCGGACAGAGTTTCATTTACGGATGTCTTCCCAAAATCCAGCAGGCGCGCGAATGGCGGAAGGAAAAAGGCCTGGACTACCGCATAGAGGTGGACGGCGGCATAAATTTTCAGACGGTCTCCGACTGCGCGCATGCCGGTGCGGACACGTTCGTGAGCGGGACGACGCTGTTTGGCAGCAGGAGTCTCAAGGCGGCAGTGACAAAGATGCGCAAGGTGGCGCAAACCGCCTGCCGCTGACTCCACCCAGTCGCCTTTCGCGACGATGGAAATTTCAACATGGAAGTTTCAAGTTGAAGCCGGGCCGCTTATCGGCCAATTTGACACCAACAGAGCAACATATGCTGGCGCAATTTATCGAATCAGCGATGGAACTGGCCCGTTACGAGATCATTGAGGATGACG
>DAOLDN010000581.1:0-2449 GCA_035327385.1 Verrucomicrobiota bacterium
CCCGGCACTTTTTCAAACCGCTGCTCTCCGCAACCCGCCCCGCCGATTGCCAATCAGCGACACGGCAGACTGCCAGTCTGCGCTACTTCGCTGCGGCGTAGTTTCGGAGTTCGGGTTGAGCGGGATTGCTCAGGACATCTTCACCGCCTTGCCCGTTCGCGCGGATTCGTAGATGGCCATCATGATTTTCACATCGCGCAGACCTTCTTCGCCGGGAACTTTCGTCGGCTTGTTGTTCAGAATGCATTGCGCAAAATCGTCCATCTCGGCGGCGAACTGATCAATCGGGTCAAAGCGTAGTTCCTTGCCGTCGCTGCGGCGTGCCCGATTGCCGCCGTAGTTGTAGGCTGGCTCCATTCCGAACGAGCCGTTGTCCGCATAGGCCGTGAAGCGATTGATGCCGCGCACCTTGTAGGTGGTGCTGCAATAAGCGAGCACGCCGCTTGGGAACTTGAGTTCCCACGTTATGGATTCGTCCACTTCCTTGAACTTGACCGGGTCGGTCTTTGTTTCCATGGCGGAAACCAGAACGGGTTCTTCGCCCGCGAGCATGCGCGTGGTTTGCAGCGCGTAAACGCCCACGTCCATCAATGCGCCACCGCCGGACAGCGCATGGTTCAGCCGCCATTGGTTCGGATTGCCGATCTGAAAACCGAAGCCGGCCTCGATGATGCGCAAATCTCCGAAGACCTTCTCGCGCGCGAGCCGGACACATTCCAGATGGTGCGGCTCGAACTGGCAGCGATAGGCGATGGCGAGTTGTTTGCCGGCCTTCTTGCATTCGTCAATCATCGCCTGGCATTTCTCGGTGGAAACCTCCATCGGCTTTTCGCACAACACATGTTTGCCGGCTCTGGCGGCCTTGATGGTGTGTTCGCCGTGCAGCGCGTTGGGCGTGACGACATAGACGACGTCAATGTCCGGATTGTCGGCCATGCGCTCCATCGTGTCGTAGTTGTAGATGTTCGTGTCGGGAATGTCGTATTGAGCCTTCCAACGTTGGGCTTTGGCCGGCGTGCCGGTGACGATGGCGGCCAGGCGGCAATGCTTCGTTTTCTGGAGCGCGGGCGCCAACTGGCCCGTGCTCAGGTTGCCAAGACCCACAAGGGCGAAGCCAAGTTTCCGTTCCGCGTCAGCCGCCTTGGCGGGGAGCAGTGCGCCCCAAAAAGGCGCACTGGCGGCGACCAGAGCGGATGTCTTGATGAAATCACGGCGATTTGAGAGATGCTTTTTCATTCGGCGCAATGGGTTGACGGACAGTGGACGCAATCATTGTCCAGGCAGGTTACACACACAAGCCCGGTCACGGGCATTTTTCTAGGTTGCGTTTGGCGGGTTCTTTTGCAGCAATGTTGGCCTTGCGTACTGAAACGCCCCAATCTGAAACAAGACGCGATGGCATCGCCGTGCTGCCGCACGAATGGTGCTTTGGCGCATTCCTCGCGATCACGTGGTTGCGGCTGGTCTTCGCCGGTGGCGCGGCATTGGCGTGGTCGTTCGTCTTTCTCGGTTGTCTCGTGGGCAGCGTGATCGTCATCCGCTGGGCGGCTCAAAATCCCACGCCGTGGCGCTGGCGCATCCGGCTGCTTTATTATCCGTCGGTCATGGGCATCAGTTTCTACGCCATGGAATACGCCATTCCGCTGATGGTGAACCACAAGTTCGACGAGCTGTTGCTGGCATGGGATCGCGCGTTGGTGGGCGAAACACCCGCCGTGGCCTGGGAAAGATTTCTCACGCCGTGGCTGCAGGACGTCTCGATGCTCGGTTACATCTTCTTTTTCTATTACCTCATCGCAGGGCCGGGCTACTACTGCATCCGCAATGTGCCATTGTTCCGCAAATGCATCGTGGGTCTGTTTGTGATGTATGGTATCGGCTTCCTTGGCTACACGATTTTGCCGGCGGGCGGGCCGCATCGTTGGATGACGTTTGAAACTCAGCTGCACGGGCCGTGGATTCTCGACTGGACTCTCAAGACCGTGAACGAGGGCAGCAATTGCGTGGACGTGTTCCCCAGTATCCATTTCGCGGCGACGTTTTATCTGCTGTTGATCGACTGGCAGCACCATCGCCGCCGGTTCTGGTGGGCGCTGTTGCCGTGCGTCATCCTTTGGTTTTCCACGATGTATCTGCGTTTCCATTATTTCGTGGACCTTGCGGCGGGATTCGTCGTCACCATGATCTCGTGGTGGGTGGCGCAATATTATGGAAAATCCGCGCTCGCCGCGCGACTGGACGCCGAGGAAGCCGCAACGCTCAAACCCGCGAACGTCGGTGAGCCTGTCACAGTGGTCGCTCCTGCGGAAAAGGCCTGATTTCAAACGAACCATGAGAATCCTTGCCCTCGATCACGGAACGCGCCGCATCGGTGTTGCCGTCAGCGATGAACTGAAGATGATCGCCACGCCGCTGGGGCTGATGCCGCGAACCGCGCGCATGAGCATCG
>DAOLDN010000582.1:0-2447 GCA_035327385.1 Verrucomicrobiota bacterium
CAGGGCGGACAATTCCTCCTCCCGTGCGCGGACTTCCTGTTCCTGGCGAAGGCGGCGCATTTCGGCGGCGGCGCGCGCGGCGAAGATTTCAAACAAGGAAATCAACCGCGGATCTGCGGGCATCGGCTTGTCGTCCAGCACGGACAGATGGCCCATGACTTTGCCCTGCGGGTCGAGCAGCGGCACGCCGAGGTAGCTGACGGCGTTCTGTGTGACCACATCGGGGTCTTGCGGATACAACTCCAGCAGGCGATCCGGGATATGGACGAGCTTTTTGGATTCCACCACCGGTTCGCAGGCTGTGCCAGCGTAGGGATATTCGTAGTCCGCGACGAATTCGCCACGCAGCCAGAAGGCGAGCGCCCGGAGGCTTTTGGTTTCCGGTTTGTATTCGGTGACCCACGCGCCGAATGTGTCCATCACCGTCGCGAGGTTTTTCACCAGCGCACGGAAGAACGCCGTGCCGGTTTCCGACGCGGTTCCCTCCACCACCAACCGCAATGCTCCGGCGTCGTCCGGGGTTTGTCTCGTGTTGCTCATGCGCTGAGGCCGAGATTAGAATTCCATGGAAACGAATTCAACCCTCCACAATGGCATTCCCTATGGCGCAGGAAAACGTTTCCGGCGGCGTGGCATCAACCGTTTCGTTTGCGGGACCGGCCGGTCACGACCTTCAAAAACTCGGTCGCAGCGCGGCCCGGCTGACGTTGCCTGGGCCAGAAGGCCACGATTTGCCGCTCGGGTTTCGGCGATTGGAACGGGCGATAATCCGGCAGGTCACCGCGTTCACTGCGGGCGGCCATCGCCGGGATGAGCGAAACGCCCAGCCCTGAGCACACCAACGCCTGGATGGTTTCCAGTTGGGCGCTGCGAAAACTGATCCTGGGCTTGAAATCGCGACGTTCGCAAAAGCCCAGCACTTGATCGCCGAGACAATGGCCTTCCCTCAGCACAATGAGACGTTCGGCCTTGAGGTCGGCGACCGTCACAGTGCGTTTGCGCGCCAGCGGATGGCCGGGTGTCAACGCCAGGAACAATTCCTCGGTGAAAAGTTCGCGCACCTCCATCCGCTCGTCTTCTATCGGCTGGCTGGCCAGGGCAAAATCCAGCTCGTAACTGTGAGCCAGCTTCAGCAATTGCGCCGTGGTGGCCTCCTGGACGACCACTTCAACGCCGGGAAATTTCTCCGAGAACGAAGTCATCACCCCGGGAAGCAGATACGGAGCGATGGTCGGCAACACACCGATCGTCAACGTCCCGCGCAACAGATCCCGGGCGTCGGCGGCTTCGCGTTTGGCGGCGTCCACTTCCTCCAGAATTTTCACCGCACGCCTCAGAAACGCCTCGCCGTGAGCTGTCAACTTCGCCTCGCGCTTCATTCGGTCGAACAGCCGCTCGCCCAGTTCATCCTCCAGCTTCTGGATTTGCTGGCTGAGCGAGGGCTGCGCCACATGGCATTGCTCGGCGGCGCGGGAGAAGTTTCCCGTCCGCGCCACAGCCACCGCGTATCTAAGCTGGTGCATTTCCATAGTTAATACCTATCGTAATTACAGGAAAAAAGTATTTCAACAATAGCTTCCCGGCTGGTTCACTGGAGCGAAACAAATCACGCAGTCGTGAAAACTGGAATTCAATCCAACCGAGCAAAGAAAAATTATGTCAACCGAAGCCAAAGAATCCAAATGTCCCTTCCACCACGGCGCCGCCCTGACCGGTGGCACCACAAACCGCGACTGGTGGCCGAACCAGTTGAAGGTGGAACTGTTGAACCAGCATTCCAACAAATCCGATCCCATGGACGCGGGCTTCGACTACGCGAAGGAGTTCAAGAGTCTCGATTACGCCGCGCTGAAGAAGGACCTCGCGAAGTTGATGACCGACTCGCAGGACTGGTGGCCGGCGGACTTCGGGCATTACGGGCCTTTGTTCATTCGTATGGCCTGGCACAGCGCTGGCACCTACCGCACGGGTGACGGTCGCGGCGGCGGCGGTCGCGGTCAGCAACGTTTCGCGCCATTGAACAGTTGGCCGGACAACGTCAGCCTTGACAAGGCGCGCCGACTGCTCTGGCCGATCAAACAAAAGTACGGCCGCAAAATTTCCTGGGCCGACCTGATGATTCTCACCGGCAACGTCGCGCTCGAAACGATGGGCTTCAAAACGTTCGGGTTCGCGGGCGGGCGTCCCGACACTTGGGAGCCGGATCATGACGTGTATTGGGGCAAGGAGATGAAGTGGCTGGATGACAAACGTTATTCGGGCGACCGCGATCTGGAAAACCCGCTCGCCGCTGTGCAGATGGGATTGATTTACGTGAACCCCGAAGGCCCGAACGGAAATCCTGATCCCGTCGCCGCCGCCCGCGACATCCGGGAAACCTTCGCCCGCATGGCGATGAACGACGAGGAAACGGTGGCGCTCATCGCAGCCGGCCCCACGTTCGGAAA
>DAOLDN010000583.1:0-2446 GCA_035327385.1 Verrucomicrobiota bacterium
GGCGATTGTAAGCCTCGTTGCCGATCGGGACGACCGTTGTCACGCAACCCGGCGAATCCTTGATGAGTTTGGCCAGATCGGCGATTTTCTTGTCGCTGGAAATGTTCTTGGAATCGCGCACGCCGGCGTCTTTCCATGCGTTGATGACAGCCTCGTTCACATAGACGCCCGCGATGCACATCGGCCCGAAGAAATCGCCCTTGCCGCTTTCGTCCACGCCGATCCGTGGCAGCAACAGATCGGGATTCAAGACCGTTTCATAGCCCAGCTTTGCCTGTTTCAACACCTCCGGCTCCAGCACGAATTCGATGAACTCCTGCGTGCCCTTGCCCTGAACAACGAGCTTGCCGCTGTCATAGAACACCACGTTCGTCTTGTCCTTCTCGCCGGCAAATCGCGCGTATGGCACTTCGCGAAACGAATAATGCCGCGCCTCCAGGCACGACTTCAACGTCGCCGCCTGTTCATCCGTGAGTTTGCAGGTGTAAATCGAAAGTGGTTTCACGCCGCCGATTTAATAGCCGCAAAAGGGCGCAAAAGACACAAAAGTTTTTCCTTTGGCATGAGAATTCGGCAACCATTTCCACCGACCGATGGCCAATTACGCAACAGGCAATACGCAACACGCTACGCAAAAGCTCGTGCCTTTGCTGCTTTCTTGGTTCTCCGCCAACGCCCGCGACCTCCCGTGGCGTCGCACCCGCGACCCTTACGCCATCTGGGTTTCCGAAATCATGCTCCAGCAGACGCAGGTGAAGACTGTCATCCCGTATTGGGAGCGATGGATGCGCGAATTGCCGGACGTGCAATCGCTGGCGAACGCTTCCGAATCCAAAATCCACAAACTGTGGGAGGGACTCGGTTACTACGCCCGCGTCCGCAACATGCAGAAGGCGGCGCAACAGATCGTCGAATCCTGTAGGAGTCGAGGTAACGAGTCTCAAACCAAAAGGAAATCAGAGACTCCTCACGTCGTCTCCTACATGTTTCCTGAGAACTTTGACGACGTTCTCGCCCTGCCGGGCATTGGCCGCTACACGGCGGGCGCGATTTGCAGCATCGCGTTCAATCAGCCCACGCCGATTCTCGACGGCAACGTCATCCGCGTCCTGACGCGCGTCTTTGGCATCAGCGGCGATCCACGTGAAAAGAAGACCAACGCCTGCCTTTGGCAACTGGCGAAAGAACTGGTTGTTCACGCATCACGCATCACGCATCACGCATCACCCTGCTCTCACCTCAATCAATCCCTCATGGAACTTGGCGCGCTGATCTGCACGCCGCGTTCGCCACGGTGCGACATCTGTCCGGTCAAAAAACTGTGTGTCGCATTCCGCGAAGGCCGACAGGAACAGCTTCCCAATCTCGGCAAACGCGTCAAAGCGACGGACCGTCGTTTCATTGCTTTTGTCGTGGAGCGCAACGGTAGATTTCTTGTGCGCCAGCGGCCCAATGGAGTGGTCAACGCGCATCTCTGGGAGTTCCCGAACATCGAGGTTGAACTGAGCAAGGGTGGGGCGCGTCACTCCGTGCGCGCCGGAGCTTCGCAACCACCAAACGGCGTGCAGGGGACTGACGCGCCCTACCTGGTCAATCATTTTCAAATCAACTCAGAAAAGCCGCTCGCAGTGATCAAACATTCCATCACGCGCTACCGCATTACGCTGGAAGCGTGGCGCGCGGAACTCGTCTCACGAGACGGAGCGCCGGTCTCCGACCCGGCACGAAGCAGAAGGGCCACTCGAAACACGCCGGATCGGAGATCGGCGTTCCAAGGCCAATGGCTCACGTTGAGCCAACTCCGACGACTTGCCTTTGCCAGCGCCCACAGAAAAATATTGTCCTCTCTCTGAGTCCCCGTTACCCAATCGGCCCGTCTCACGTCCGGAAAACGGTCGGCCTCCGCCCGGAGCGCACGTCCGATCAATCGGCGTGCCGGTATCCGCTCCTTGAGCTTCACGCCTTCGCGCTCCTGGCGCAGGCCGCCGCCGCCTTCGTCGGACCTTCAGCCAATGGCAGAAATTTGTTTTGGCGGTTTTCGTGGAATGATGAGATGCTGTGAAAGTATTCATAGGAAGCAATCATGACCCGGCGAGACTCATCAAATCGGAATCCACATGTGTGCCAGCTCGGCGCGACGTTGGTTTTGTTGCTGACATTGTTTGACAGCACGTCGTGGGCGCAGACCACTCGAACCTGGGACGGCGGCGGCGGCGACAGCAACTGGTCCACGCCAGGCAACTGGAGCATGGACGATGTTCCAAATACGACGGCGGAAGCAGCCTTGTTCACTGATGACCCGGTGGGTCAGACCAAACTCACGCCGAACCTCTCCGGGAATGTCACCCTCGGCCAGATTCGATATTCAGCCACAGCGCCGGGTTACAACATTACCAGCGGCGGTGCCATCACCAACTTTCTCAATCCCGTCCCCAGCTTTGGCGGG
>DAOLDN010000584.1:0-2442 GCA_035327385.1 Verrucomicrobiota bacterium
CACTCTCCTCCGCGAAATTGCTAATTCCGCTCTGGCCTTGGACAAAGAGCACTTGGACGCCAACCGCCAAGGTAAACCCGTCGGTGAAGTTATTGCTCAAGTCGCTGGGAATACGGACGCGAGGTCCAAAGAAACTTGGAGTCCTTGAAAAGTTTTTCACGCACGCGCATCACATCGGTGTCAAAATCCCGTGGAAGACGGCACTCGGGAAGGATTGGCGGCACGCGGAGCGGCGCTGCTTGAGGCTTCAGCAATTCGCTGTTGGCGATCCATCAAGCTGGGTTTTGATGCTCGACACCTTCAACGAAGTGCTGCTCCAGGCTTTCTCTATTGTTCATCCCGCCACTTCGGCGGCTTACAAGAAAGCCATCCCGCATGGGAAGCATCACCCAGACATAGGTGGGTGGCTTTACAATCCTGCAATCGCGAAAGCACTTCCCAAAGGAATCGCGTGGTTCAAAGAAGTGCATGACACACGGGTCAAAGCAGACTTGGCTCATGCGAAAGGGAAGAAGGACGGCGTGGCGACAAAGCCAGTCGGCTTCAGGAAACGAGAAAAGCTACTCCGCGAAGCCCAAGTGCCTTGGGCGGAACTCATCGTCGAGTGGAAGAAAATTATCTAACCGCAAGAGCGATATGGAAATTACAGACGCCAAACCTGATGACATTCCCTCGAAGCTAAAGCCGTTGATGGCCGCGTTCACGGCGTCGCCGTTTCACGCCGCCCCCGAGCGGAAAGCTGAGATGGAGCGTCTCCGAGACAAGTATGGTATTCGGATTCAGTTAAAGGGTGACGCCAAGGATTGGCTGTTTGAGGAATTTCGCATTTTTGAGCTCAACCGGATCTTCATCGGGCTGCGTTCGCTTGAACGCCTCTGGGCTTATTGTTACGCCTACACGACCATCACCACGGAGCTTCAGAAGGCTGGCGGTGAGTTCGCGGATATTGAGAATCACGATGAGTTTCAGCTCGCATTCAACCTGTTGGATTGGGCCAGTCAGGAGAGACTTGAAGACCGTGAAGGAGAATGGCCGAACACGCTGCCAGATCCATCGCACTCAGATGGCCTAGAGCACGTAAAGGCTGCAAACCATTTCTTCCTGATGACATCCGGCAGATTGTTGCTGCACGAGTTTGCGCACACCGTCCTTGAGCATCACACGGCACAAGGCACTTCACCTGAGATTCTGAAGCGGGAAGAATTTGAGGCAGATGCTTGGGCGGATGCGTGGATGCTGGACAAATGGCGAGACTACAAGACCGATGAAAAAGTCTTCATCGGTCGCTGCATGGGCATTGCGTTCGCTCACGCGCCGTCATTGATATTCGGCATCGACAGGCAAGCAGCGTCGGAGAGCCACCCAAGTCCGATTCAGCGAATTGTCTCGTTCATAGACCGGCATTTGCCGGGAGGAAATCCAACCGACAAGCGACTGGTTGACCTTCCTTGCGCGTTCTTGCTCGTGCTCGCTGGACATCTGTTATTCACGAAACAGAAGCCGTTTGAATGGCAACCTTTGCCGCCGACCTACAAGGAATTGTTCACACGTCTTGAACCCTATTTTCCCTGAGTGCCATGCCCCACGCCTACACCGAAGACCAGCTTGTCGAGCAGCCCGCCATCGGGTTGTTCGCGGAGCTTGGTTGGCAGGTGGCCGGGCCGCCGCCCACGGCGGGCGTCGCCGGCGAGCCGCGTGACGCGGGGTTGCTCGGTCGGGAAACCAAGGGCGAGGTGGTGCTCGTTCCCCGGTTGCGCGCGGCGTTGGAGAAGTTGAATCCCACGCTGCCGCCCGAGGCCATCGTTGCCGCCATTGATGAATTGACCCGCGACCGTTCGGCTATGGGGCTTCCGGCGGCAAATCGGGAAATCTATCGGCTTTTGAAGGACGGGATCGCGGTTTCAGTCGCTGATCCGGAAGCCCCACCCTCATCCCCGGCCCTTCTCCCAACGGGAGGAGGGAGAGCAGCCGTTCCCTCTACCTCTGGGAGAGGGAGCAAGGGTGAGGGTTCGCGGCGAAGTGGTGGGCAGCAGACCGTTCGCGTTCGGGTCATAGACTGGGAGAACCCCGCCGCGAATGATTTCCTGCTGGTCAGCCAGTTCAGCGTCACCGGCGCGCTCTACACCTGCCGCCCGGATTTGGTCGGGTTCGTCAACGGCCTGCCGCTGGTGGTCATCGAGTTGAAGAAGCCCGGCGTGCCCGCGCGCGCGGCGTTCGACGAAAACCTGACACACTACAAGGCGGAAATTCCGCAGCTGTTTTGGTTCAACGCGCTGCTCATCGCCTCGAACGGCACGGACAGCCGCGTCGGCTCGCTCACGGCGGATTGGGAGCGGTTCTTCGAGTGGAAACGCATCGAGCGCGAGGATGAGCCGCGCCGGGTGTCGCTGGAGGCGATGTTGCGCGGAACGTGCGACAAGTCGCGGCTGCTCGACCTGGTGG
>DAOLDN010000585.1:0-2437 GCA_035327385.1 Verrucomicrobiota bacterium
AAATCTTCTGGCGGTGGCAAACCTGATCTCCTCAAGGCAAAGCGGCGAATCCGTTCGACTGGCGGTCATCGTCCCTTCGCGGACTTTTCGCAACACGATCCAGCTCCGCAAAGGCACGGCCACGATCCAGGTGCGTTGAGCGCGGGAAGGCGCCGAGGCATGCCCGCGGTGAGGTCATCGAATCAAACTGCGGCCCGGATCGTCACGGCCACTTCCAGCTTGCGGTCAATGGTCCCCTTGTAAGTCCCGGTCACCGGCGGCACGTCCGCGTAATCCCGACCCACGCCAATCTTCACGTAGGTTTCATCCGTCGGCCGGTTGTGCGTCGGGTCCAGTCCGAGCCAGCCGATACCGGGGATCAACACCTCCGTCCACGCGTGCGTGGCGCTGGCGGTTTCCGTGGCCAGATAACCGCTCACATACAACGCCGGTATCTTGATCGCGCGACACAGCCCGATCATCACATGCGCAAAATCCTGGCAAACGCCCTGGCGATCCTTCAACACGTCGCGCATGTGAGTGTGAACGTTCGTCGAGTTGGGCAGATACTTGACGTTCCCGTGAACGAACCGCATCAGCGCCTGAACGGCCTGCCAGGTGTCCGCAATCCCGTGGGTCGCATCAATCGCCAGACGCCAGATCTCCGGTGACATTTCGACGAACCGGCTATCCTGCAAAAAATCGAACACCCTCGTCTCCCGCGCCGCCTCGCCGATCCGTGCCAGCGGCCACGGGGTCTCCTGTTCAGCCGGCATCGCGCGCGGCCTCGTCGTCACGCGCAGGTTGGCTTCGACCACCAACGTGGTGTGCGGCTCGGCGATCTCGAAGCGATGCACCACGTTTGAGTAAAAATCGTGATGGTGCTGCAGCCGCGTCGCCGGCAACACCTTCAATAAAAAGTGATCAACGGTCTGCCACTCATTTGAAAGCGGCTGCAACCGCACCTCGTTGAAACTGTTTCTCACGGGCGATGCGTAGCTGAACCGCGTGCAATGGACGATGTCCCACTTCATGCGGGCGTTATTAGAACCGGAAAGCACCGTCCGCTTGCGAGAATAAAACGCGACACGGGAAATAAAAAAATCGGACGGAAGCAATCTCCGTCCGACGTGTGAAGGTTTCGAACACCGGTCATTTTTTCGCGCTGCACTGCGGGCAGGTCGAGCAATCCGCGTTGGCACTGGCGCAGCAGGCCATGCCGCAGGATTTTTTGGCGCTGGACGAGCAGCATTTGTTGCACGCGCAGCCGACCGAAAACGCGGCAACGCAAACCAGCAGGGCGAGGGTTTTGATGAGTTTCATGGTTCGTTTTTTGTTGCACTGCGATTCGGCCGCTCGTTGCGGGCCAAGCACGCCCGGACAGCCTGTGAACCGCGGTTCGCTGTGAAATTAGTCCCGGCACGGAAAAAGTCCATCACCCAATCTTGAAAAAATCCGAAGAACGAAATCCGAAACCTGAAATCCGGGCGTTGGCGAAACAAACCGGCAGTTCGTGATTCGGGCTTTGGATTTCACGCCTCCGCCACGTCCACGGCGACTTTCACCGCATGACTGCCGCCGCCAGTGAGGATTCCCGCCACGGGACTCACGTCGCCAAAATCCCGACCGAACGCCACCGTGATGTGTTCCTCGCCGGGTTGAAGATTGTTTGTGGGATCGAAGTCCACCCAGCCGGCGTCCGGGCAGAACACGCTGAACCACGCGTGACTGGCGTCCGCGCCGACCAGTCGCGGCTTGCCTGCCGGGGGACGCGTGCGCAGGTAGCCGCTGACGTATCGCGCCGGCAATCCGAGGGAGCGCAAAAACGCGATGCCCAGATGCGCGAAGTCCTGGCACACGCCGCGCCGCTTCTCCAGCACCTCCTCGACGGGCGTGGCCACGGTCGTCGCCTTGGGATCGTATTTGAAGTCCGTGAAGATGCGGCGATTCAGGTCCGCGACACCCGCCAGCAGCGGTGTGCCGGGGGCGAAACTCTGTTTCGCATAATCCGCCAGTTCGAACGACGCCCGGATGTGCGGAGAATCAAAAACGAATTCGTAAGGCTCGACGACCTCCGGCGAAACGGGGTCGCGGAACAATTCGGCGACTTCCTCCCACAATGGAGACGTTTCCCGGGCGATGACCGGCGGCGGCACAACGTTGACCCGGCTCTGGGTGATGATTTCCAGTTTGCGATGGGCCTGTTGGATGGTGAAAAAGCAAAGCTGGTTGCCGAAATAATCCAGTCGCTCGCGGCGCAAGGTGGGTTCGGGAAAAATCTTGAGCGAAAAGTTTTCGCACGACTGCGCGCCGGTGGCCCGCGGTGTGAGCCGCGCGACGTGCTGCGACACCGAAACCGGCGAGACATACTCGTAAAGCGTGCGATGCGTGATGTGGTAGGTCATGCCCGGGTTCATGTCTCGCCTCCCCGTCCGGTGCGCGAAATGGTCGAGTGCGC
>DAOLDN010000586.1:0-2436 GCA_035327385.1 Verrucomicrobiota bacterium
ACACGATGCGCAGGCCGGCTGGGGACTGCTGGTCGCGCACGACGAATACGAACAGGCAATCGCCATCATCCGGCTTTATCGCAGGGAGAATCTTCGCTGGTCATTTCGAAAACCCATGTTCAAATCCGGTCCGTTGTTCGATTGGGCGGCGCTGGGCTGGGTGTTGCTGACGGTGGCCTTCTATTGGTTGAGCGAATCTCACGCGCGCCTGCGCGAAGCCGGCACCATGGACGTGACCGCACTCAACGCGGGTCAATGGTGGCGTCTCTTCACGGCAACGTTGCTGCATGCCGACATTCCGCATCTGGCGATGAACGCCGTCTTTGGTTTGCTGCTCGTAGGACTGGCCATGGGCCGCTACGGGACCGGCATCGGTTTGCTGGCGGCGTTTCTCGCGGGCGCAGGCGGCAATGTTTTTGGCTGGCTTGTGTATTCGACAGGCAGCCGGAGTCTGGGCGCGTCCGGCGTTGTGATGGGCGCGCTGGGGTTGGACGCGATACAATCGGTCGCGTATCTGAAAAGTCATCCAAGGCCGGTTCGCGTCGCCGTCATGGGCGTCATTGGTGGCGTAATGTTGTTCAGCCTGCTGGGTTTGAATCCAGGCTCTGACGTCATCGCTCATCTCGGCGGCTTTGCCAGCGGGCTGGTGCTCGGTGCAATGTTGTGGTTGCTGCCCGAAATGACGCGCAACCCCGTGCTGAACGCCATGGCAGCAATCACATTCGCGTCGCTCGTCATCTGGACGTGGGCGCTGGCATTGTCAAAATCCGGCTGAACCATGAAAAACGCGACACACATTTCACTCAGTACTTGCGTCGCCCTCGCACTGTTCAGTGTTTGTCCCATGATCTCCCATTCTCAAACCAACATTCCCCAAACCCGGTTCATCCAGATTGATCCCGGATCATTCCAGAAGACCGTTTCGACCAACGGCTCTAACGAAATCACAATGACGTCGCCGGAAATCCACGCAGGATTCTCGTGGGACGAATTGATTGTCTCGTGGAATGTCCGGATGCCGACGAACGCCGGATTGAGAGTTGAGGCGCGGGCCAACTACGCGGATTACAAAACCCGGTACTATACGATGGGTTTGTGGTCTGTGGCCGGTTCAAGTCATCCGCGCCAAAGCGCGACCGGCCAGAAGGACAATGACGGCGACGTTCTGACAGATACTCTGGTGCTGAAAAAGCCGGCTGATCGCTTTCAGCTCAGACTCACACTGAACGGCGATGGCCGAAACGACGTGAAGTTGACGCTCGTCGGCGTGTCGTTGCTGGGCAGCACATCCCTGGCGACACCTTCATCTCCAAATCAGAAAGCGTGGGGCAAAATTATTCCTGTGCCTGAGCGTTCTCAAATGGCCCATCCGGATGGAGAAAAACTTTGCAGTCCCACGGCTGTTTCCATGCTGCTCGGTTTCTGGTCGAACAAATTGAAACGGCCGGAACTTGATCGTGATGTTCCCGAGATCGCGGCAGCGGTCTTTGACCCGAACTGGCCGGGCATGGGCAACTGGTCGTTCAACATGGCATACGCGGGTTCGATGGCCGGGATGCGAGGTTATGTCGCGCGGCTCAACAACGTCCGCGAATTGGAAGACTGGATTGCAGAGGGCGTTCCGGTCGGCATTTCCGTTTGCTACAACCGGCTGCGAGGAAAAAGCCGCGAACCCAGCGGCCACATCGTCGTGTGCTGCGGATTCACGGAGAACGGCGATGTCATCGTCAACGACCCGGGCACAAGCAAGAATGGCCGTAAAACTTTCCCCCGCGCGAATCTGATTGATGCATGGAGTTATTCCAAAAATACGGTGTATCTGGTTCATCCCTCAAACACCAAACCGCCAGAAGACTAAAGTAACGGTCGAGGCGGCTAACAAAACGGTGGGATTGCCCGCCTCGATTGATCAGTTCTGCCGCGCCGTGTCGGAGGCCCGTCCGGGCTAGCCGCCGCGCCAATGACCAATCTGAATCTTCAAAATCATCATAACCAAACGGTGCCAGGGTGCTGTCGTCCCCATCCTTGGTTTGCACGAATCATCAGGCGATGAGCCAGAGTGTAATGCAACGTTGCGACGATTTCATTGGGATGGACATCGGATTTGAGATTACCGGCTGCATCGCGGGTGTAAACGGTGGCATTGGCAGATTTCAGGCACTTCAACTCGTCGTACTCGTATGCCAATCCCACACAACCCGCAGATTCCCAGTCTGTTTGAGATGTGAATAAGTTCGGGCGCCAGTTCGTTGATTTGAAGGCTTAAATTGGGATAAAGTATGCGCTTGTTGGTTCCAAAAGGAGTCTGCATCGCATGACACGAAACACACATCATCCGGTCGTACTGCCCGTGGCGATTCTCGCGCCGGCGTTGATTGCGGCGCTGTTCGCGCTGTTCAGGGCGGAAGCCAGTCCGCTTCAAGAATCCGCCAATCC
>DAOLDN010000587.1:0-2431 GCA_035327385.1 Verrucomicrobiota bacterium
GCAGCGTGCCCAGGCCCAGGAATCGTTTGTTGCGCGCGATCACGATGGGCGCGAACGAGCCTTTGGCAGTGACTCCTTCGACCTCCCACAGTTCGCCCATCTGTGCGGTTTCGGATTCATCCCGGATGAAGACGCCACGGGTGGCGTCCTGCAATACGAACGCCCTGTGTTCGGGCACGACACAAATCACGATGCCCCGGAGTTTGACGGGGAGCGCGCGTTGGGCTTCCTCGGGTTTGAGTTGCGCCACGGCGGCGGCGGTGGTCAGCAGCGGGTTTGCGGCGCTCCGGTCGTCCACGGAAACAGAAGCGGCTTCGTTTGAGGAGACGGAATGGACTGCGGACGACAGCGACAGAAGGGCCGCCAATGAGACGGCGGCAAGCCGGCGGCATTGCGGGGAACGGTTTCTGCGCATGCAGACAACCTAACGAGCCGCCGGGAGTTTTGCACAGAGGAAATTGAAGTTGGTGCCGACGGAGGGGGTCGAACCCACACACTCTCACGAGTACCAGATTTTGAGTCTAGCGCGTCTGCCAATTCCGCCACGTCGGCCACCAGCGTCCGAAAGGATAAACGCGAACGCGCCGATGTAAATAGCGATTTGCCGGAGGCAGGGGTCGCGGACCGAACACAGAAGTGTCAGGCCGTCGCGGGCTTCTGAAACACGCTCAGTCGCGCGGGAGGCAGATTCCACCAGACGATGTCCGAGTCCACCGGCGTGAAATGATTGTCGCCGTGATGACGGGAACTGCGGAGGTTGTAGCTGTATTGGACCCAGCGCCCGTCCGGCCGCAACACGTCGTGAATCTTGCGGGCGATGGCGGCGGCGGTTTCCGGCGTGAAAATCCTCAACGGCAGGCTGGAAATCACCGCGCCGACGTGCTGTCCGCGACGGACGAATTTTCGCACGTGTTTGTCGAGTTGCGTGGCGTCGCCTGTCACAACGCGCACACGCGGGAATCGTTCCCGCAACAAATCTGCCAACTTGGAGGATTTCTCGATGGCGATGAGCCTGTCATGGCGCAAGCCACGCTCGATCATGGCGTGTGTCACCGAGCCTGTGCCCGGCCCCAGTTCGAGCACGAAATCATTTGGATCCGCAGGCAGCCAGTCCGCCATTGCTTCGGAAAGATTCTTCGAGCTGGGAAGGATGGCTCCAATCTGATGGGGACGTTGAAGCCACTCCTGAATGAACAGGGTCGCCGAGGAGATGTTGGACAATAATTCTTTGGCCACGGTCAGAACGGGCGGATTCACCACTGCCATCCGCATTTCGGTGGACACTAACCTCACGAGGGACATCTTGCGAGATATTTCTTGCGTCAAGCGGCAGACGAACTGGCCCGGCTGAAACGGTTGAAAGGCAGACATGACTCAGCGTGTTGCCCGACACGCGCCCCGCCAAAAAATCCGTGTCCATCCGCGGCGGGCGCATCCTGACACTGCCCCCGGAGCGCGACCTTCAGGTCGCTTCACAGCTCGAGCATAGTTGGGCAAAACGATTGACTGGCAGGTTCGCGAACGCTGAAGCGGCGTAAACGCCGCGCTCCGCGCTGGTTTGAATCGGGGGCAGTATTAAGTTGCACCCATCCGCAGCCATCCACCCTCCGCAGTGTTACTACGGAGGACGGGTCCGTGGTTTAATCCCGCGCGACATTATGGAATACGAAGCGGTCATCGGTCTGGAAACCCGCGTTCAACTCAAGACCAGGGCGAATCTCACCTGAAGAACCGAATTGCCTCGTTATAGACTCGTGTTAAAGTGCCTGCGTGAGCGCGATTGAAATGGTCATTGAGAAGGTGAAACAACTGGACGAGCAACACGCCCGTCAAGTGCTGAACTGGTTGCAAAATCAGGAAAGCGCACCAACTCCGGCCCACCAACCGGCTGGCGCCATGGCCATGCTTGGGTTCGCTCGCAAGTTTCGGACAGCGCCGCGCGACACGGCGGACTGGATGAACGAACTTCGGGCCGGAGAACTTGAGTGATGGCCTGGGTGGTTGATACCTGCCTGCTGATTGACGTTGCCGAGGCCGATCCGACGTTTGGCTTGGCTTCGGCCAGATTGCTCGACAGCAAACGCAGGGATGGCCTCACGATTTGTCCCACCAGCTACATTGAGCTTGCGCCAGTATTCAATGGGGATCAAACCGCTCAAAACGAATTTCTTTTCAATCTTGGCGTGACATGGCCGGAAGTTTGGACTCATGCGGATACGGAGGAGGCACATCGAGCCTGGCAACGCTATGTCACGGCACGCCGCACCACCAAAGTTCCGAAACGACCGCTGGCGGACATTCTAATCGGCGCATTCGCGTCCCGGTTCGACGGAATTCTCACACGCAACGAAAGTGATTTCCGGACAGTGTTTGCCAGTCTGAGCATTACCACCCCCTGAGATCGACGACTCGACAAGCTCACGACTGATTC
>DAOLDN010000588.1:0-2428 GCA_035327385.1 Verrucomicrobiota bacterium
GGGTTCAATTCGCCCGCCATCAATCTCACCGGTTCGCTCGAACCCGCCTCCGTGACCATCAATGCTTCGCAGGATTACACCTTCGGCGGTTCGGGCGCGTTGACGGGCACGATGCCCCTCACCAAATCTGGAACGGGCAAACTCACGCTCGCCAACACCGGCAACAACAACTACGGCGGGGGCACGCGCGTCAACGCGGGAATACTCCAGGTCGGTGACGGCGTTTCCGTCAACGGCAGCCTCCCCGGCAACGTGACCAACAACGCCACGCTGATCTTCAACAACGCGGGCACTGTGAACAGCACGGCCCTTGTGCGCGGCACGGGACAGTTGATCAAGAACGGCGCGGGCGCGTTGAACTTCGGTTCATCCCAACTCTACACCGGCCCTACCACCGTGAACGGCGGATCGGTGACGTTCAACGGCACGCCGCCTTCGAGTCATGTCACCAACAACGGCGTCGTCGCGTTCGTGCCCACCGGAACGCTGAATCACTCGGGCACGATGTCTGGCACGGGAGCTTTGATCATCAACGCCGCGCAAACCGTGAGCCTGTCCGGCAACAGCAGTTACTCCGGCGGCACCACCAACACGTCCGCCACGTTGCAGGTCAACCACAACAACGCGCTGGGCACCGGGCCGCTGACCTACGCCTCGGGACTGGTGCGCGTGGGCAACGGTGTCGTTGCGAGCAACACGTTCGTCGTTCTCACCTCGACCTCGGACGGCATGATGGATTGCGTCAGTGGCACGGCCACATGGGCGGGCGATATCGAATTGTCCGGCGGCGGAGCGCAGTTCCGTCCCAGCGGAGTCAACGGAACGCTCATCCTTACGGGCAACGGCTCGTTTGGAAATCGCAACTTCATCATCCATCGAGGCACGGTGGAAATCGCAGGCAACGCGAATTTCAGCGCCACGGGCGGTGCGTGTTCTTTTGGCCGCAACTCCACGCAGAACAGCGCGCCCGTCCGTGGGAAGGACAACGCCGGTGTTTCATTTGGCGCGTTTTCGCTCGGTGGCGGCCAGGCCGGCGGCGGCACGTTGACGTTGACCATTCAGGACGACGCGAATTTCTCGACGGCGTTGAACAATTTCGATTTTCACAATTCCACCGCGGCCAACGCTGCGACGGTGGTCAATCTCAACGGCGGAACGCTGTCCGTGGGTGGATTCGCCAAAACGCGCACCGGCGCGAACCAGTTGTCCACGCTGAACCTCAACGGAGGTACGCTGCGAGCGAATCAAACCAGCGGAACCTTCCTGAACGCATTGAGCGGTCTGACGGCAATCGTTCGCGCGGGCGGCGCGGTCGTGGACGACGGAGGTTTCGCCGTCACAATCGCACAACCGCTGGTGCATGAGGCTGCGTTGGGCGCGTCACTGGACGGCGGCCTGACCAAGCTCGGCACCGGTACAGTCACACTCGCAGGTGCCAACACCTACAACGGCGGCACCACCATCAGCAATGGAACTCTCGCGCTGTCCGCTGCCGCCTCCATCACGCCTTCCACAAACATCTTTATCTCCTCCGGCGCGGTGTTTGACGTAAGCGCAATCGGTGGAGGATTCACACTGGGCAGCGGACGCAGGCTGGCGGGCAACGGAACAGTGAACGGCAGTTTCACTGTCGGCAGCGGGGCGACGCTGTCGCCCGGCGCGTCCGTCGGAAAGCTGACGTTCAACAATCCGCTGACTCTAAACGTCGCCAGCACGAGCGTTTTCGAGATCAGCCACTCGCCACTGACAAACGACGCCGTCAAGGTCACCGGCAACGCCGCGCTGGGCGGCGCGCTCATCGTGACCGGTGTCGGCGGCGCGCTCGCTGCGGGTGACAGTTTCAAACTGGTGGATGCGACAAGTTATTCGGGCGGGTTCAACAGCGTTTCTCTCCCGTCACTGAACGCGGGCCTGGCATGGAACACCAACCAATTGAACACCGCCGGCCTCATCAGTGTGGTCAGCACCGTGCCGGCATCGCCGCCGGTCTTTGGAGGCGTCACGTTCGGCGGAGGGCAGATTGTTTTCAGCGGCTCGAACGGCGTGCCCAACGCGGATTACTACGTGCTGGCCACCACGAACGTGGCGCTGGCGGCCACCAACTGGACTCGAATCGCGACGAACAAGTTCGACGCCTCGGGCAATTTCAGCTTCACCAACGTCATCAACTCCGCGTTCCCGCAGCAGTATTACCGGTTGCAGCAGTAACGGCCTTTTTCCTTGAAGACTGGTGGCGGAAGCGACATTCAACCGCGGCTGCCCGCCGCGAGTTCCGGCTTTTTTTGCGGAAGGAATGAACTACAGTTGCCGCATGAAAAAGCCGTGGGTCTGGCTTGCGGTGATGTTGATCGGGGCGGTTCTGCTCGGAGTCGCATGCCTGGGTGCGTTGATTGCCAGGCCGGTCAAAAAGGACGGCGTCCGCGTTCTC
>DAOLDN010000589.1:0-2425 GCA_035327385.1 Verrucomicrobiota bacterium
GAACGGCTGGCCAAGGAAGGCAGTCAGTTGGTGACAAATTGTCACCAACTGAAATTGCCTGCTGCCGACGGCAAAAATTATCTTACCGACGTGGCCACTGCTGAAACGCTTTTGCGGCTGGTGCAGAGCGTTCCCAGCCCCAAGGCCGAGCCGATCAAGCTATGGCTCGCCAAGGTCGGCTACGAGCGGATGCAGGAGATGGCCGATCCCGCCCGCTCGCTCGCACGCGCACGCGAGACCTGGCAAAAACAAGGTCGCAGCGCCAAGTGGATCGAGCAGCGCATGACCGGGCAGGAAACGCGCAACAAGCTCACGGACTACTGGGCCGCGCACGACATCAAAAAGGGCGATGAATTTGCCATCCTCACCGACATCATCCATCAGGAGTGGTCCGGAGTGAGTGTGCAGGCGCATAAAAATCTCAAAGCCCTGAAGACGGAAAATCTGCGGGATCACATGAGCGAGGCGGAGTTGATTTTCACCGCGCTGGCCGAACTGTCCACCCGGCAGATCGCCGAGAGCGTGGAGGCCACTGGCATGGCGGAAAATACAGTGGCGGCCAAAACCGGCGGGCGAATCGCCAAAAAAGCCCCCCCGGAACTGGAGGCGAAAACCGGAAATAAGGTCGTCACCGGTGAAAATTTTTTGCCGCCGTCACAAACCACCAAACAAGTCAAATAACTCCATGCGCCTCTTTGAAACCATCATAGAAGCCAATCACCGCGCCGCAGCCGGTGACAGCAGCGCGGGATTGCGGCCATCGGAACACGCGGATTCGCTGCCCGTGGCGGCGTTGTCGTGCATTGACGCGCGGCTCAATCCGCTCCTGCCCGAGGTGCTGGGCATCCCGGAGGAACAGTTCATCTGGCTTCGCAACGCGGGCAACATCATCACCGGTCCGCTGTCCAGCACCATGCGTTCGCTCGCGCTCGCCTGCGCCGTCAAAGGCGCAAAGGAGATCGTCATCATCGGCCACACGGATTGCCAGGTCTGCAAGACCACCACGCTGCAACTGATCGAAAAACTCAAAAATCTCGGAATCGAACGCCATCTGCTGCCGGACAACGTCAACGAATACTTCGGCATGTTCAGCAGCGAACGACAGAACGTCATCAAGGCGGCGGAAATCGTGCGCTCCAGCCCGCTCATTGGACCGAAGATTCCCGTTCACGGCGTGTTGATAGACATCCAGACGGGCCGGCTTGAATGGCTCGTTAACGGCTACCAGGAATGGGCCACGATGGGCAGCAGGTGGAACGACGTCGTCACTTCCGCAGGCGAAACCGTGGACAAACTCAAATCGCTGGCAGATTTCCAGATCGGCGAAATGAAATTCCCGGAGACAAAGATCGGTGAAACAGTCTCGCAGTCCGCCGACTGGCTGTCCCAAAAGATCGAGTCGCTGAAGGTCCAACCGCCCGCACCGCCGGCGGTTCCCACGGCGGAAATCACCAGCACCTCCAGCGCCTCGTCCATCGCCGAACAGATCGTCCGCGTCGCCGAACAACACTGGCCCAAGCTGCAGCAACAGCCGCCGCCGACACCGACAGCATCGGCAAAGAAAATTCCACTGCCGCCGCCCCTCAAACCGAAACCCATTTCACGTTCCAACAAACGTTGAACACGCGCACCCAGTTCTCATGAGCAACCCATCCCATCCCCAATCGGAACAAAAAGGCCGCGGCTGCATGTTCTACGGCTGCCTGTCGGTCGTGGTGCTGTTCGTGATGGCCTGCGTGCTGGGCTTTGTCGCGTTCCGATGGGTCAAGAACGAGATCGCCACCTTCACCGATCCCGCGCCCGTGGAGCTGCCGCGAGTGCAGATGGACGCCGCCGAACTGCGCGCATTGCAGGACAACGTCGCCACATTCGGGCAGCGCCTTGCCGACGGCAAATCGTCCGGCCCGCTGACGTTGACCGAGCGCGAACTCAACGCGCTCATCGCAGAAGTGCCCGAACTCAAACAGATGTCCCAAACGATGTATCTTTCGCTCACGAACAAACAGCTTCGCGCGCAACTCAGCGTTCCGCTGGACCACATTGCGTTCCTTGCCAGGGGCCGCTATTTCAACGGCGAAGTCACGTTCAATGTTTCACTGAACAACGGCTTACTGGTTGTCAATGCCGACCAGGCCGGCGTCCACGGCAAAAGACTGCCTGACGCATTTATGAAGAAACTGCGCAGGGAAAATCTCGCTCGCGAAATCCATCGCTACCCCAAAACCGCCGAAGCCATCGGCAAACTGGAAAGCATCGAGATCCAGGACGGCCAACTGGTCATCAACCCACGGCAGGCAAATTGAGGTCGTGGCTGAGTTTCAGAAAAAGTGTGGCCGAATTCTGAAAGCAGTCGGAAAAATCCGCGAGGTCTTGGACTGCGGCAGCCCTCTGCCGCTTTCGCGTCGTCAGCCTGCGGTGGAAAGGC
>DAOLDN010000590.1:0-2412 GCA_035327385.1 Verrucomicrobiota bacterium
CGTCGCCACGCATGACTTCCCGGAAACGAAATCCTCGCTGATCAGGATGGCCCAGGACACGGGCTTCTCGAACGCCCATGAACTCGCCGTTTTCCGTCAACACGCCGTGCTGCGATTCCGCCGATGATTTTCCCCCGCCGACGCGTGACTGGCATTTCGCTTGCCGGCAATCGGGCCGGTCAAACGACCACTTGCGCGTCATTGGGAGCGTAAACCGTCGCGGGCACGCGCGAGTTGCATTGGGTGACGATGCCGCAAGCCTTCATCGCCAGAACGATCCAATAAGGCACGTCCACCTGCCACCACGTCAGGCCGCTGCGCGCGAGGCGTGGATAGTTGTGATGGTTTTCGTGCCATTCGCCAGCGAAGAGGCCGTAGATGAATTGATTCACAGGCTCGCCCTGCTTCTTGGTTCCCATCAGGGCGCTGTGGCCGCGATAATTGAAATCGCGAACGACAAACGTGAACAGGAACACTCCCGACACCCACGCCCACACGCCCCACCAACCGGCCAGCGCCCAGGTCAAAACGCCCCAGAACAAGGCGGCGAAAATCACTCGCGCGGCATACACCCGGAGGTTTTCCACCGAACCGGTGCGCTGGTATTGCGAGTGTGAATTGCAGACGATGCCCGTGTGGGTCAGGCTTTTTGCGAGCCGCTCGTATTCGGCTGCGGTGAGATTGAGGTTCATTTTTTGCACTGTCTCGGTGGCCAGATAACTGCCCAGCCAGCGCAGGTGCGGGCCGTAGGGATCGCCGGGTTCGTCGGACTTGGAATGATGAAGCCGGTGCGGGATTACGTAACATTCTTCCCGGAGGAACAAGGGATTGGTCCACAAAAACCCCCGCGCAAACCAGATGCTCCGGAACTTGAACGCCTGATGCGAACAAAACCGGTGATACCAGACCGTGTTGTAAATCGTGCCGATGAAAGCGGCAACGAGCACCACCGCCACGACCGACGCAACGGAAAAATGCGCGACGAAAAACCATACGAACACAACGAACGTCGAGAAGTGAAACAGCGCGTTGGCCAGCGGCAGCAGGCGGGTCCGGTCTTTGATAAAATTGAGCGCGTCGAACCACTCCACGATCACCGCTTTGAGCGGCGGTGTGTTGGGAGCGGGACCCGGATGACCGTAAGTGGGCCTGCCCAGGATCGTCTGGCGATAGGTGGGATGCGCGTTCTCGCTCATGCGCGGCAGAATAAGACGTAATCCATTGCCGACAATCATAAATTGAAAGCCGCTGCGGAGTTGCCTGCACGTCAAATCGTATCGTCACTCATCTTGGCCGTTGTCGCGCGCTACGCCTCCCTCCATACTCCGCCGCATGTGGAAGAGACTTTGGCTGCGCACCGAGCGCTGCTTCCTGTATCAAGTCGTAAGGTTGTTCCGAATCCGTGCCGCCAGCGAGAAGGTCGCGCGCGGATTCGCCCTGGGTTTGATCGTGAATTTCTTTCCCACATTCGGTTTTGGAGTGTTGGTGTCGGGCATTGTTGCTCGCATGTTCGGCGGCAATGCGATGGCGGGACTCGTGGGAGGCTCGGTGCTGACCTTCTTCTGGCCGCTGCTCTTTTACTTCAACATCAAAGTCGGCGGATTGTTCTATCAACCGGACGTCGCCGTGGAAGAAGTCGGGGATGTCACGGAGAAAACGGTCGGCGCGCTGGTCTGGGGCAAGACCTTCACCGTGGGAGCGATCATCAACTGCATCGTGGTTGGCCTGTTTGTGTATTACTCGCTCCGGTTGATGTACGCCAAAATCCGTCCCGGCATGCTGGCCTATTTCCGGCATCACGCCAAAGACCACCAGCGCCGCTTCCGACTGCCGCGCAGTGCATCAGAGCGTGCCTGAACGATCCGCGCATCGGGAATCCAATCCCTACTGTCGTCCCACTGTCAGTGTGACCACGTGACTGCGACGCTGTAAACGGCATAAACCCACAGCGGAATCACGCCCTCCCGCCGCGGCTTTGGAAACGTCTGTTCCCGCGATGCGCATCGCCTTGCCGATGTTCGCCTGCTTGAGCGCGGTCGCGTCGTTCACCCTGCCGCCGGATTGCAGCAATACGATGTCGCCGCACGGGTTCGGGAGGAACGCACGCGCTGCGTATCCGGGGCGCGGTCATTTGAATTGAGCCAAACTCCACATCTGTTTTGCCTGCCAAGCTTGCGCCCGGCAAGGAAACCCGCCCGATCTTTCGAGCACACCGTAAAATTGGGGCGCTCAGGCGGCGGCCGCGAAGCGTTCGCGCAGTTCGATGGGATTGGTCTTCGTCAGGTTCGAGGGGAGAATCTGAACAATCTTGGCCCGGGCGGTCGGAGTCAACGCTTCCGACAGTTGCTTGTGAATCGCGGGCGCATATCAAAATTTGAGGGGGTAATTTTTGTGGGGGAGTGGTAGAAAGGG
>DAOLDN010000591.1:0-2410 GCA_035327385.1 Verrucomicrobiota bacterium
CCGACATCCATGGCATTGTCACAGTAGATTACGGCCAGCAGTTCGCCGCCGATGAGTTGGCTGAGAATCTTGATCCCTTCTTGTTGTTGTGCGGCAGTCGCCGGTTGAGCTCCTTCCTCTGCGGCTTCTCCGCCCTGTTGATCGCCGGTCCGCTCAGCATCTCCGCGCGCTTCGGCGTCCCTCGCGGTATCCCCCTCTTCGCCGGCGGTGACTTGACCATCGGCTTTGAACTTCTTGGCCCGATTCAGTTCGCGGCGCAGGGCAGACAAATGGCTCATCCGGCTGCCGCCGGGGGGACGGAGCGAGATTTTGACACCGACCAGACGCTGCAATGTCATGTCGGGGACGAACAGACCGTCCGTCTTGAGGACCGCGATCTGCCCACCGATCATTGTGCTATTTCCTGGCGAGATCCCGGCGGTCGTAATGCCGTTGCGGCGGCATTCTTCAAAAAAGGTCGGTTTGGCGTCGATCGTGTCGAGGGCGGAAAGAAACGGAACATTGGGATTCCGCTCGTTCGCTTGCCCCATCCCGCCCGAAGTATGAACATCCACAAATCCGGGCATCACGATTTTGCCCGACACGTCCAGCACCTTGAACTCGACCGGAATGCGGAGGTCGGCGCCGACCGCTTCAATCCGACCGTCGCGAATCAGGATCACTCCGGAATCGATCGGCTCACCGGCCATGGTCAAAATGCGGGCGCCGCGAAGGGCCACTTGCGCCACGACCGTCGTCTCGCAGTTGGCCATCGCAACCATGGTCACGCCCAACATCCCCCACAGGGTTCGTTTCATTGTCGTTTGCAACATAGTCATGCTTCCATTGATAATCGTCAGCGAAACCGATTCATTGAACCGGTGCATTGAAAATGGTTTCATGGACTCACCACGCGTCCATCCACCATGGTCCAGAGAATCTGGGTGGTCGATTCGAGCGGTGGTCCATCCAGCCCGACCAGATCGGCGTCCTTTCCAGGCGCGATCGTGCCGACGCGGTGGTCAATACGCAATAGTTGGGCGGGACGGCTGGTGATCGCGGCCAACACACCATCGGCGGACGTCCCGAAACGCTGCGCAAAACGAGCCTGCTCCAGCAATCGCCCACCCGCCAAACAAAACGCGATTCCGTGCTCCTCCAGTTTTCCTGGTGTGTTCCAATGCAACGTCGAACCTTCCAGTCCGCGCGTGGCGCCAGTGGTCAGGCCCTGAAAAACAACCGGGACTCCCTCTGCTGCCAGTTCGTCCAACACCAGATATGCCTCCTCGCCACCGACCACTACCGGTTGAAAACCGAACTCGCGCTGCAAGGTCAACACACTTTGAATATCATGCCCCATCCGACTGACAGCCCACATCGGTTCTTCTCGCGCGATCAAGCGGCGCAGCGCATCGGTTCGCGGATCGGCTTCTGCCGAGTCGCCCACGTTCTGAGCTTGCTGCAATCTCGCGCGGATGATCCATACGACCCCCATGCGATTGGTCGGTTGACGCACATAGATACTGTCAGGACGGGAGCGAGAACTGTTGCCGGCGGTGGGATCGGCACACACGGCCACGACGCTGCCGAATCGTTCCGACAAGACGCGATCACGGACCGCGCCGGCCGATTTAACAATGCACGACCCACCGGCGAAGACGTTGGCTGTTCCCGGCAAGATGTGAAGTGTAGTCACCCCCTCATCC
Source organism: Verrucomicrobiota bacterium (assembly GCA_035327385.1). Classification (GTDB taxonomy): domain Bacteria; phylum Verrucomicrobiota; class Verrucomicrobiia; order Limisphaerales; family JADLHS01; genus DAOLDN01. The sequence goes on from DAOLDN010000591.1 coordinate 1,686, forward strand.
ACCGCTTCCAAAAAATCACGAGATCGCCAATCAAGCGTTTGCGCGATATTGATTTCCGGAGTCACTTCGGATGTCTGCTCGGCGGCACCGCCACTGATACCAGCGCTGGAACTGGCGTCAATCAACCCCGGCAACAGTGAATGGACTCGAATTCGCTGAGCCCCTGCTGGAACCTCCAACTGTTCACCGATGGCTACGATCTTACCGCCGCGTATCAGAACCGTGCCGCTGACTGGCGAGCCCGCGGCTTGCGTGTAAATAGCTTCGGCGTCAATGGCCACCACGCGTTCTTCATCGGCAATTGGTTGAGCCGATTGCGCGGTCGCAGTTCCGCCCCATAGTATCCATGCCGCGACCACTGACAATCCGGCCGCGCTCCATCGCAATCGTTGATCCGAAAGCGCCATCAGTCGTCCTCCATCGGTATCGTCTGGCCCGCCGAAGTCACGCGCAGTGGGCGCGACCGCAGATCGGTCGGCAGGCCATCCCAAATCACGAAATCCGCCGGTGCTCCCGTTTGCAGGCCCACCGACTTGGGGTCGAACCCCAGCCAAGCGGCCCCTTGTGACGTCATGCTGGCCCAGGCGCGCTGCGGGTCAAGCCCCGCCGACATGGCGTCAGCGACGCCTCGCCGCAGTTGTCGCGCCGAACTGGCCGTCCACAGCAACGGCACCCCGGCGTCGGCCGCACTGGCGACATCGTCATAATACCAGGCGTAATCGGAT
>DAOLDN010000592.1:0-2409 GCA_035327385.1 Verrucomicrobiota bacterium
TGCGGTCGTAGGCGCGGGCGCTCATGTTGTATTCGGCCATCGCGTTCTTGAGCAGTTCGCTCGTGGTCTCGTCCAGCGCGCAATGTTGTTTCAACTCGCGCGGGCCCATCCGGGCGTTGCAGGTGATCTTCGGTTTGGATTTGAACCTTTCCGTCTGGCGCTTTCGGGCGGCGACCACGCGTTCCCGGATGTCGGCGGAACTCTCGCCGTTGTGGTCGCCCGCCATTTCCCGGAACTTCACCTGCGGCACTTCCACATGCAGGTCAATGCGGTCGAGCAACGGCCCTGAAATCCTGCCGAGATAATTCTGTATCTCGCGCGGCGAACTTTTCGATTCGCCCGGCATCTTTCCGTCGGGCGTGGGATTCATTGCGGCCACGAGCATGAAGTGCGACGGGAAGGTCATCGTGCCTGCGGCGCGCGAAATGGTGACGTGCCCCTCTTCCAACGGCTGGCGCATGGTTTCGAGGACGCTGCGCTTGAATTCCGGCAGTTCGTCGAGGAACAACACGCCGTTGTGCGCGATGGAAATCTCGCCCGGCGTGGGATTGATGTTGCCGCCGAGCAATCCGGCGTCGCTGGCGGTGTGATGCGGCGCTCGAAACGGCCTTCGCGTGACCAGCGCCTGACCCGCAGCGAGCAACCCCACGATGCTGTGGATCTTCGTCGTCTCAAGCGCTTCATCGAGCGTGAGCGGCGGCAGAATGGTCGCCAGCCGTTTGGCGAGCATGGATTTGCCCGTGCCTGGCGGACCGATGAGCAGAATGTTGTGACCTCCGGCTGCGGCGATCTCAAGGGCGCGTTTCACACTCTCCTGTCCCTTGACCTCGGCGAAATCCACATCGTCGTCCAGCGGCTGGTCGAAGATGCGCGTCACATCCACGCGCGTGGGAGCGATCTTGATTTCGCCTTCGAGGAATTGCGCCGCCTCGCGCAAGTTTTGCACGGGGATGACTTGAAGGCCGTTCACCACAGCCGCCTCGGCCGCGTTTTCAGCGGGAACGAGAACGCCGATCTTTCCCTCCGCCTTCGCGCGGATGGCGATGGGCAACACTCCTTTCACGGGCCGCACGCCTCCGGTCAACGCGAGTTCGCCGACGATGATGAAGTTGTCCAACTGGTCGGTCTCGATCTGTTCACTGGCGGCGAGCATTCCGATGGCGATGGGCAGGTCGAAGCTCGGGCCTTCCTTTTTCACGTCGGCGGGAGCGAGATTGATGGTGGTGCGGCCCATCGGGAATTTGAAACCGGAATTGGACAACGCCGTGGTGACGCGGTCCTTGGATTCCTTGACGGCTGCGTCCGGCAATCCGACGACGACGATGAGAGTGTCTCCCCAGCCCGCGTTGACCTCGACTTCCACGGGATAGGCGTCAATGCCGTTGACGGCAGCGGAGCAGACTCGGGAAAGCATGGGCGGATTCTTGTGGAGCGGCGTTCCGCGCGCAATCCGGTTTTTCAGGTCTGCGAATGATTTCGATCAATGCGGAGGCGCGGATTTCCGGGGTTGGAGTTCAAGCTTAAGCTTGCTTCAGAGCGGCAATGGAAGGGGAAGCAAGCTGAAGCTTGAACTCCAACTGTTGCCGCAACTCGTTCCGTGCACCCCTGCGCTTGTCCACAGCGTATGGCAATCAAGCGCTCACTGTCCGATGCGCGCATCGAACACGGTTCGTCCGACGGCAGGAATGTCCATAGCGCGTCCGGTCAACGTGATGGTTCCCGGTTTGACCGGAGTGGATTGGACGATGATTTGCGCGAGGCCGTTGAAGACGCTGCGCTGCCACTGTGGCGGCGTGGGTTGTTGAGTGAAGCGCAGGCTCGCGCCCTTGTTGAGGCCGCCAGCGCCGTTGTAATTCGCGATGGCGACCGCGACCACGTTTTCGCCGGGCTTGAGGTATTGTTTTATGTCGAACACAGGTGATGTGCGCCAGTCGCGGGATTCGCCCACGCGCCGGCCATTCACGAATACGAAACCTTCCTCGTCCACCTTGCCCAGCGCCAGTTCGACGGACGGTGACGCGAGGTCCTCCGCTGTCACGTTGAACCGCGCGCGGAAAATGGCACGGTCGCGCCCCTCGAACGGACCGGTCTCGGAGTCAATATCGTGATTCGCCCATGCTGAATCATCCACAACCGGCGCGGCCTCCGGGATTTCCAAATCGTAAGGATTGGCGATGCGTTTCCATTTCCATCCCGTGACAGGGCGTGTGCGGAGTGTTGGCTCGGCGATGAACACGTCTGGTTCGTGGCAACTCGGGTCGCCGTTGCCGACGCCGATGATGCGGCCAGGCCCGTCGAGTTGGAACTGCACCAGATTTGTCGCCGTCGGCACGACACGGCCCTGCGCATCCACAATAGCCACCGTGATGATGGAAACATCGCGTCCATCCGCGTCAATGATCTGCCGGT
>DAOLDN010000593.1:0-2407 GCA_035327385.1 Verrucomicrobiota bacterium
CCACCGAAGCCCCCGTGACCCCCGCCACCGCCGGATGTGATCAAGTTCCCCTGGTTGTAAGTCCCACCTGCGCCTGTACCCAGCCCCGGAGATGAACCCGCACCGACACCGGTCAGCACGCCGCCGGATTGGATCGTTGCGTCGCCCGTCACGGTCACAGTCAATGATTGGTTGGAAGTGGCGAGCATCGTCGCGTTCGAACCGACGAGCAGGCTGCTCAGATTCAATGACCCTGTGAAAAATGCCGCCGCGCCGTCCAACACCCGCAGTTGTGTGTTCGACGGCGTGCCCGTCAGCGACGTTCGACGGCCAGCGACTCCGCCGTTTTCCACGAGCACAACGCTGGAACTGGTGCCGTTCGTGCGGGTGTAGATTGATCCAGCCCCACCAGCCACGTTGCCGCTGCCGCCACGCGCGATGATACCGCCGGAATAAAAGTTTGTGTTGAAATAAACCGCAACGCGACCACCACCGCCGCCGCCGCCGTGAACCGGTTCGCCCATGCCGCCGTTGGCGGAAATCAGTCCAGCGCCGGCCAGCGTTCCCGCAGACAACCAGATGCTGCCACCCGCACCGCCTCCGGAGCGTGAGTTGGTTCCATTCGCGCCATCGGCCCGGATGATTCCGCTGATGTCCAGCGTGCCGGTGACGGTCAGTTTGATTTCCCCGCCGCCGCGTCCGCCTTGACCGCCGCTGCCACTGCCGCCCGCGCCGCCCTTGTCCACAGGTTGGTAAACGGAATCGTAGGACACTCCGCCTGCGGCGCCGGTTGAACTGGTCCCGCCTTCGCCACCGTGACCTCCACCGCCGCCGCTGGAAGGAACACCCGCTGTGCTGCCCAATCCAATACCGGTGGCATAGCCCGCGCCCGCCACATTGATCGTGCTGCCCGGATCAACGATCACATCGCCGCTCACGGTGATGTCGAGTCCCGACGTGCCGCTGGCCACGATGTAGTTGTAAGTGACAAGAACTGTCGCGCCATCGGGTATTGAAGACGTTTCAGTGCGCCGCAACGACAGCAAGGCATCCGGCAAACTTTCCAGGAGGGAATCCAAATCGTTGGTGTAGCTCACCAAGCCGGTTTCATCCGTCACCACCACGCTGGCAGCATAGATGTTCGATTGAGCCAGGGTGACGGCGTTGGTTTCGACCAGCACCTGCGGTTCATCCACGACCGTGTCATTGATGGTGATGTTGCCGTTCGCGACCGAGGAATGGGTCAACGTGCCGCCACCGGTCACTCGCAAGCCGGCGAAGTTGCGCTGGCCGTCCATCGTCACCACGCAATTGCTGATGACGAGGTCCAGGCCGTCGTAGTTCGTGTTGGCGAGCGTGATCGTCGTGTTGGTGTCTATCACGATCGCGGACGCGGCTGCCGCGAGAAACAGGGTGAAGGCGACCAGCCATCGGACCGGCGCACAACGGGTTTGAAAACGATCGAAAGCCGACTGGTGGTTCATAGATTGACCCTTGAATTTGCCTGCACGCCGATTCCTGTGATTGCCGGGATTAGGCACCTGTCGAGGTAAAAAGTCAACAGAGTCGAGGATGCGTTCCCATGCCGCTAGCCGCCGTGGAGTTTTGTTGCAAACGGCTCGCAACGCAACCGTCGTGACTACGGCTGGCTGACGCGATAAAAGGTCGCAGAACCGGCTGTGACCAGGTTTGTGAAGAGGAAATTGGTGCTGTTCAGAAAGACCGTTCCTGCCTCGGTCCAATCCAGCAGGTTCGTGCTGCGCCAGACCCGATAGGACATCGAAGGAATCCCCTGCCAGCGCAATCGGTGCGGATATTCCAAGTGCGCATGAGGGCTGGGAACGCGCACACCTGTCCTAAACCACATGTCCGTTTGCGTGCTCACGCTGCTGCCGAGAAAGTAACGCCCCGCCGGGTAGGGCGGCGGAAACAAACTGCCATGACTGCGCACCAGCCAGTTGTTGCCGGACAGCACCTTCAACTCCATCGCATAGCGCTTCGCGCCTTCCAGCCAGACGAGGTTGGTGAAGACAAATCGCGCCGGGCCATCCCATCCGTCAGGCAGAGCCAGCGGCTGGCTTTCGGCTAGGATCGTTCCGTTGGTGGTGTCGTCCCGTATCCACACCTGCAACGTCGCGCCCACACCGTTGGTCACGGGATTGCTGCCGTCCTGGGTCCAGATCTCGACGACGTCCAGCGCGCCAATGGATGGCGTGAACTCCTGCACAACAGGCGAAAGCCCCTGAATGCTGTGCGTGGCCTCGAATTCCTCCAGGTCGTGCCGTTGATCTATGAAATAATCCTGCTGTGCCGGCACAAGGGCGGTTGAGATCATCAAACCAATTGCAACATGCATGGCCAATTTCATGCAAACGCTTCTACCAGTTTTCCGCCACGGAAACAATGGGCCGAAAGCACCATCGGTCGC
>DAOLDN010000594.1:0-2403 GCA_035327385.1 Verrucomicrobiota bacterium
GTGCGGTTGGGGAAAGCGACGACTGCGACATCACGGTAGTAATTGTCTTTGATGACGGCGGGGCGGGGGAGGACGAGTGGTCCGTTGGTGGACGCGGAGGCGTGTGTTTCTGACCAGATGAGTTTCTTGTTGGCGTCGTCCTGCGTGACACCGGGGCCGCCAAGGTTCCAGCCGCTTTGGATGTTCACGCTCATTTCGAGGCCGAGACGCGCGGCTTCCGCGAGGCAGTGCCGGTAGAGGGCGCGCCATTCGGGAGAGAGGAAGGTGGGGCCGTGTTTGACGCGCGCGTGGCCGCCCTGTTCCGCGCCGCCGGCGTCACAAATGAGCGCGCCGCCGAAGCCCTTGGCCTTCATCTCGACGAGGTCGCGTGTGATGGAGTTGGAGGTGACGTTGCCGTTGAGCCACCACCAATAAGCGCGCAGGCGGGCGTCCACAGGAGGATCAGTCCACCCACTTTCCAAAGAGGGCGCGGCGAATGCCGCCGGGTTCAAGCCTGTGGCCAGAACGGTTGCGAGAAGGAATGAATTCAACTGCTGCACTCTCACAGAGTGTGCGTCCTGGCGTGATGTCGTGCAATGGCGGTTTTAATTCTTCAATAAGACCTTTATGGGCCCATAGTGATCATCGCACGGTCGTCGCGTGGAGATTGGTTTTTGATCATGCCGCAGCGCAAACATCTGCGGGACGCAAGTGTGTTTTGGATTCGTTGCGCCGCCGCGCTTGGCGGCCAGGAGGCGACGTGAACTGGCGAGGCTGGCGGGGAACACAAGCGAACACTTCGGTGCGATATGTCCAACCGTTTTAAGCCATCAATGGGGCAGAACGCTGGCCCAATTGTTTCCACGCGCCGTCCTCGTTCAGAAAAACAAGCCAGCCGATCTCCTGTCTCAACACATCAAGGAGTTCGGTGTCGTTCAAGACCATGCAGGCAGTGGAAAGCGCGTCGGATTCGGCGGCGGTTGCCGTCAAAGCCCATGCGCGATTCCGTCGCTGACATGGACGACCGGTGCGTGGATCGAGGATGTGCCCGCCTTTGACCGCCAATCCGGAACCGCTCAACGAACAATTCCGCAGCCAGTAGCGATGCGGGGACTGGTCTTCGCCGAGGCCACACGACCAGCCTTGAGTGCCGGCGGGTGCGTCGCCCGCAAGAATGCTGCTGCCACCGGCCACGAGCAGGAACGCGTTGCAATCCCATTCACGCAACACTTCAGCCATCCTGTCCAGCGCGAAGCCTTTACCGACGGCTCCAAGATCAAACTCCAGCCGCCCGGCATCGCAACGAATGGAAAACTCCCGTTCCTGAAGCGACCAGCGCGGTAGAGTGAGTTGTGATTTCAGCGCGGCTGCCGTCGGCGAAAATGCTCCGCGCGTCGCGATCTCCATTCGTTGGGCTGTTTGGAGACAGGCAAATACCGCTTCGCTCAGACGGTGCTTTTCTCCGACGTTCAGTTGCGCGATCTGGGAAATCTCACTGTCCGCCCGAAAACGGCTGAGGCGCGATTCAAGGTCATCGGTGACAGCAAAGGCCGCCTGCGCTGCCTGTGCGGCATACTGTTTTTCCTCACCGGCGATGCGCACTTGGAACAACGTCGCCATGGCGTGATGGTTGAAGACATGAACCTCACTCATGGAGTTCGAGGTGGTTCGGTCGGCGACCACAACATGAACAGGACGTTGGGTCGGACACCAAAAAAGTCCGGACGATGTCGCTGCACGGCTTCGGCAATGTCAGACGGCAGTTCAGTCGTGGTGACGTAGAAATCAGCTGCGCCAACCCGCTGTCCCGGCTGCCAGAAGCCGACGTTCTGGAATTGCCTGAGATACCACGGCAACGGCCACGGGTCTTCGGCGACGATGGCGATGACAGGATTTGCAAGACCCAGCTTGTCCGCGTGGAAACGAACAACACCGGGCAACCGCAGCACGTCCGGGATCGTGTGGGCGTAAGCGTAGGGATTGTTCTCGGAGGCGGACGCATTGAAGGCGCGACGGTTCGTGTCAAGCGCGAGCAGCCCAAGGATCACAGCACAGCCGATCAGCACCGACGAACGCGCGACGCGTCCGCTGGTGGAGTTCCATACCCATTCCATGGCGAAGCCGGCGAGGATGGAAACGGGCAGCAACAGATTCAACGCAAGCCACGGCGTCTTGTAAGGTATCACGCTGTAGATGAGGAAAACGCCCGCCGTGTAGATCACCAGCCATAGGTGCTGCCTTATCTTCCACACGCGCCAGCAACCGATTGCGGCCAGCAACAGCACTGAGACTCCGGACCATCCGTCGCCGAGCAGCGTGAAATAGTATTGAAACGCCTTCTCATGTCCCTGACCGCCGGCGCGGGCCGTGAACAACGGAACTGCGCGGAACAAATCCGCCAACGCCTGCCAGTGGCGTCCGCCC
>DAOLDN010000595.1:0-2402 GCA_035327385.1 Verrucomicrobiota bacterium
ATTCAGGTTGGCGGTGACGTCCGGGTTGCTGGAGGAGTCCACCGAGACGTCCACCTTGCCGAAAGCGCTCCAATCCTGCCAGCCCACGTTGGCCATGAGCGCCCACTTCTCGTTGAGGTCGCGATACACGCTCACCATCACCTGCTGCGGCACGGTCATGCCCAGATCAAGGCTGTTGGGGTTGGCGAAAATCGCGCCAAGTCCCGGACCAAGGTTGTTGAATTTGGGTTTGTCCTCGAAATCCAGACACACCGCCGAGAGATACGTAACTCCAATGCGAGTGCGTTCGTCCGGCATGATCAAGATTCCGAAATTGCCGCCAAACCCCCAATCCTCATCCTTGATCCTCAACGAACCGTCGCCCTGGCTGGGCTCTGGGTTGTTGACGGCAACCTTCGTTTCCATCATGCCGTACATGGCGTTCAGCCCCGCGCCCAACGATAACCAGTCGTTGACCTTGTAGCTGGCCGACGGCAACAGGCTCATGCCAATCAATGACGCGTTCCGCACGTAATACCGTCCCACCCAGTCGTTGTCATAATCCAGCGCCAGACCGAAATACGAGCACGAGCCGAAACCGACCGTCACTTTTTCGTTGAGCGGAATCGTGACAAACAAACTGGCCGCTGGCAGCGCGCCGACGGCATTGCCGCCATCCCCACCCGATGTGCTGGTACCGGAGTTAGGACTGAATTCCAGATCGGCGTAAAGCAACTGCGCTCCCGATTGCAATTGCGCGTCCGTCAACCGGCTCATGCCGGCGGGATTCTTGAATACCGTGGACGCATCGTCCGCACGCGCCGCGTAACCGGCGGAGGCCAGCCCCACGTCGGGAGTGGCGATCTCATACAGGCTGATGCCGCCGGCATAGGAAACGACAGGCGACATCGCCGCCAGAGCGAGAGCCGGCCGGATCAGTTTATGCGTGGAGAATGATTGCTTGCCCGTTTTCATGGGAATTGTTTCTGATGGTTGTGGTTTTGTGGTTGTTTGCTTCTTGTGCTCTGAAATCATCACCGACTAGTGTCTCGCGCCGTCATTCTTCTCCAAACCTTGTGATGTGTAAAGAGCGACGAGGCGCGCGATGAACACCGCCACGAACAGCGTGCCAGCCAGGGATTCCATCACCGCCAGCACCCGCGCCGCGCGAGAGACGGGAACAATGTCCCCGTAACCCACGGTGCTCAACGTCACAAAACTGAAGTACAAGGAATCGAATCCGGTCATCCCGGTCGCGTTCGCGGACAGATTGTTGAAACTGAACGACCCCGGCAACAAACGGTCCACCAGCAGATACGCGAACGACCAGATCAAACCCAGCAGCAGATAGTTCGAGAGGCCGGCGCACAGCACCTCGGAATTGACCCTCGGCGCCCGCAACACAAACCACAACAGTTCGAACGACACGTAGATCACAAACACCAGGCCGCACATCATGAATCCGTGGTAATGGAACACCTCGGGATGAAGATGATTGAGCCACTTCAACACCACCGCAGGCACGACGAGAACCGTGGCGACAATGAGCGTGTGCCGCCGTTTGCCCACGGCCATCACGCCGGACAGCAACACCAGAGTCAGCAAAGCCGACTCGATCATGTCGCCGAAGGGCAATCCGCCGACAAACGGAGTCACCACGAACAACAACACCAACGACACCAAGAACTGCGCGGCGGAAAAGCGGACCACTCCCATCCGGGCCGGTCGCTCCGTCGCTGCGACAGAGCTTACTTCCCCGACCTTCGGCGGTTGAGATTCAGCCATGCTTCAATCCATTTGCGATGATCGCGGCATTGGGATCCGCCCGCCGGTCATTCCGCGATGTTCCACGGTCCCCAGCCGCCGTGTTCCCACTGGGTGTACGTCTGCGTGCTGCCACGCAACTGCTCCGCCTCGTAACTGGTGGAAAGCGGATGAGCGTTGGCCACCGCCGCGTCAAGCACCTTGCGATGCTCCGCCGAAAGCGCGTTGCGATAGGCTTGAAACTGGCTTTCATTGCCCACGAACAACTGCCGCCGCGTCGAGTCCGGATACACGTAGTACGTTTTGCCGTGACGTTGAACGGGCGTGACCTTTCCAGCCGGCAGGGATTGCACCTGCTGCAACTGCGTGGGCGTCCCGGCGGGAATGATTCTAAAACCGCTCTGCGTCATCAACGCCTCCGTATCCTGGACCTTGGAGGTGGAATTGGAAGTGGAACAACCGGCAGCCACACACGCCAGCGTCAGAACGGCAGCGGCGAACAATATCAGGAATTTTGCTTTCATCGGAAGTCTCTGGTTGATTGTTTGGTTGATTGGCTCTTGCCATTCGTCATGTCCGACGAACCGGCATCAACAGCCCCAATTCATCAAAAAACCGCCGCCACTGGCCAGAACATTTTGAACCGATGAATTCCATCA
>DAOLDN010000596.1:0-2398 GCA_035327385.1 Verrucomicrobiota bacterium
TGGCGTTGCGACCGCCGACGACCGCGAGGAATCGGACAAAATGTCGCCTTTTGGTTGTGCCGCAGGGTCCGCAACCGGCTGGCTGCTGGGAGGCTTCTCCGACTGAAGAGCGGGGCTGGTCGCTGGCATCCGATCTGAGCTGTCCGTTTTTTTTGTCATAACACGCTTCAGACTGTTTCCCCGTGGAACTGAAGCGACTCTAACGCCCCGTCTTGCGTGACGAAAGATAAAATTTCTCCGAAATGATTTCCCCGGCATGAACCAGTCCGGTTCATTCAACCGGATACGTTGAGGCCAGACGAAGTGGGCATCCGAATGAAGCGGGCCGATCTCCCCGACTCGCCCCCCAACACCAATGTCCGGAACGCCAATCTCGAACCATTTGCGAATCTCAACTTGGTCCGCAAAAACGACGTGTCAGAATGTGTTGCTTCAGCTCTCGGTTCTCTCCAGCAACGCGGCCTCAGCGACTCACTCACCTTGGCACGCGCCGGGAGCGACAGCGTGATGCGCGTGCCGGATGCGAACAATCAATGAACTGACCGGGAGCGAAGTGGAGTCACCGCTACAGCCCCAATTCGACCTTACGCACCCGCGAACAGAGAACGCCAGCGGCACGAGTCAGCCAGGCTGTACGCGCAGGGCAGAGGCATCTAAATTGGGCCGCCGAGGAGACGTAGCAGGTAAGCGTGGTGCCAACTGGCGTTGAGTTGTTTGCCACGGACGCCGCGTTTCTTGGTGGCTTCGTGTTTCAACGGATTCAACGCCAGCCGCCGCAACGTGGCCAGGTTCTCGGCGGCGTGTCCGGTCGGTGCGATTGGCGCGGACGGCGCGTTCAATTTTTCCGCGTGCTACACGCACAATTACCGCGAATTCTTGGGTGGATTTGAGGACTGGGTCGAAACCGTCGCGGGCAGTCGCGATGAGAAGGATTACCGGCGGCGCGTGAAGGATTCGGAAAGCGTCTCGGTGTGGCAGAACCTGAGTTTCGGCGCGAACTACAAGGCCGCGTATTGCATGGCGGTGTGTTCAGCGGGCGAGGACATGATCGGGCCGTATCTCGCATCGAAGAAGGCTTCTGCTGAAGACGTGGTGCGCCCGTTGCAGGCGAAGCGCGGGCCGGTGTATGTCGTGCGCGGCTCGGACGCGGAGGCGCACGTACAGAAGCGTATTCCGGACAATATCGTCCGGCACATGCATAATTCACTGCGGCCACGAAGCATGACGGCCCTGCTATCGGGAATGCCGCTGACGTTCCAACGTCACGCCGCCGGAAAACTGGACGCCACTTACCATTTCGTCTTCACCGGCAACGAGCCGACCGAGGCAACGGTCACGATTCGGGCGGGAAAAGTGACGGTCGAGAACGGCCTGCTCGCCCAGCCGAAGATCAAGGTCATCGCCGATTCGGAAACGTGGCTTGGATTTCTCGCGGTCGTTCGGAATCTTTTGTGGCCGCCGCTCACGCGCCGCATCCGGCTGCAAGGAAACCCGAAGTGGTTGCTGTCACTCAAACGCTGTTTCCCGTCGGGAGGCAGCTTCACTACTTCTGCCGCCCTCTCAGGGCTTGATATCTTTTTGGCGAACAACCCAGGGCGTTGCCCTGGGCTGTCATCTCCCGGCCTTCACCCCAACCGCGCTCCTGTGAGCCCGGTGGCAGCCGACGTAAGTCGGCTCTAACTTTCCCCCGAATGCGATTGAGCGGACTCACGTCCGCTGCTACGGAAATCTGTCGGCTTCACCGTTGCGGCGTGAGCGTGATCAATACGACATCGTTTTCACGCAGGTCGAATGACTGATTGAATTTTCCGGCGCGGCCAATCTTCACGGTGCGCGTTTCCAGCGGTGCGCCGGTGCTCTTGGATTGGATTTGGGCCACGTGCGCCTTGGTGAGTTGGTTCGGCGAACCGAGGTCCTTGTAGGCCGCGTAAGCATCATTCACGCGATAGCCGACTTGGTAGGTTTCCACCGTGTAATTCCCGCGTGGCACGTTGGCCAGGTTGAGTGTGACTTTGCCTTTGGGTTGCGCTGGCAGATCGCGCTTGAAATAGACCTGATTGATCATATTGGATTTCGGGAAGGTGTTGGTGAAATCCCAGACCAACGCCTGCACACCGCCTTCTTTGTCCGCGCAAATCCAGGAGGAGCGGTCGTTGCTCTTGAGTTCCGTCGGGCCGAGCCTGTTCAGGAACTGATACGCGTAATACGCGGACTTCTTGATGTCCTGATAATTCATCAAGCCGAAGCCGCCGTGGAAGGCTTCCCAGCGCGGGCCGGGTTCTTCAAAAATGTCCGTGAAAGTCCAGTAGGACATGGATTGCGCGGCATCTCCGCAGTTCTTGAGCTTGTCTATGATGTAAGCTGCGCTGTGATAACTGTCGTGAAACGGATCGGCGGG
>DAOLDN010000597.1:0-2397 GCA_035327385.1 Verrucomicrobiota bacterium
CATCGAAATCCCTATGGCGATGCCGCGTACGTGGACAGTGATTTGTTGCGTCCGGCGAGAACCGCGGGAGCAGATCCGGACGATGCCGAGCAGTACGATTACTGGGATCATGTGGACTATGCGGTGGAGGTGGCCGCCAAGAACGGCATCTACATCGCCCTCGTGCCGACGTGGCGGGATCTGGTTGCGCGCGAAACCAACTTGTCGGCGGACAAAGTTCAGGCGTTCGCGACCGATCTGGCCAATCATTTCAAAGGAAAGCCAAACATCATCTGGGTCAACGGGGGTAGCGCGAGGCCGGATCGGGACATCGAACTCTGGGATGCGCTGGGCAAGGCGCTCGACCAAGCCGACCCGAATCACCTGATTACGTTTCATCCCTTTGGGCGGACGCAGTCGTCGGAGTATTTTCCGAACACATCGTGGCTGGATGTGAACATGTTTGTTTCCGGCCATCGCCGCTACGAGCAGGACAATTCGGGGAAGAAGTTTGGCGAGGACAACTGGCGTTACGTGCTGGAAGACCTGCCGAAGACGCCGCGCAAACCAACCATTGATGGCGAACCTTCCTATGAAAATCTGCCGCAAGGAATTCACGACGCCACGCAACCGTATTGGACGGACTCTGATGTGAGACGGTATGCGTATTGGTCCGTCTTCGCCGGTGCTTGCGGACACGTCTATGGAGAAAACACCGTCCGACAGGCGCATTTCCAGGGTGTCAACAAAGCCGAAAGCGGGGCGAAGCTGGATTTTTCCGAAGCCATGAAAGCGCCCGGTTCATCGCAAATGCAGCATTTGAAGCACTTGATTCTCTCACGCCCTTACTTCGACCGCGTGAATGATCAATCCGCCGTCGCCGGAGACGAAGGCGAGAAATACGATCGCATTCTCGTAACCAGGGGGAAGGATTTCCTGATGGCCTACAACTACACGGGCCGGGAATTCACGCTGAAAATGGCCCACATCTCCGGCAAGGAAGTCGCCGCGAACTGGTTCAACCCGCGCACCGGCGAGGTCACGCAGATCGGCACGTTCAAGAACGAGGGATCAAAGACTTTCGATCCGCCTGGCGAAAAAGCCAACGGCAACGACTGGGTGCTGGTGCTTGACGATGCAACGAAGCAATTCAGCTCACCCGGAGTGCTCTGAGATGCCGATGAAACGGGTTTCCTTCGCGATTCAGGCGTTTCTGCTTGCGGCGGCCCCGATCTGTTCTGCCGAAATCGCCGGCACGGACGCCGAGCCGATTCGTTATCTCGGCAACGACGCGCCGGATTTGAGCTTTCACGATGGCCGGTTGCAACCCGCCGTGGGTGTGCAGAACATCCAGGTCATGCGTGCCAATCGCTCGCATCCGAACGCCGACGGCGCCGATGGCTTCGGTTGGACTTACAATCACGCGCCGATGCTCGCGTATTGGAACGGGAAGTTCTATCTCGAGTATCTGGGAAATCCCGTCGGCGAACACGTGCCGCCCGGACAAACCTTCCTGACGGAATCCGCGGATGGATTCAACTGGTCCAAGCCTCGCGCCATTTTCTCGCCGTTCAAAGTTCCGGGGCAGGACGTCATGACCGCCGCGCACCAACGCATGGGATTCTACACTGCCCCGGACGGTCGCCTGCTTGTTCTCTCGCACTATGGAATTCCGCCTGGCCTGAATGACGGCAAGGGCATCGGTCGCGCGGTGCGCGAGATTTACCGCGACGGTTCTCTCGGGCCGATCTACTTCATTCGATACGTTCGCCATGCTGGGTGGAATGAGACGAACACACCCTACGCGTTTTACAAGACTGCTCCGGATACAGGCTTCATCACCGCGTGCGACTCGTTGCTCGCAAACAAGCTGGTCACCCAGCAATGGTGGGAGGAGGACCGCAGCGAGGATAGCTTTTTTGCGCTGGCGGCCAACGACGAAGGATTCAATGCCCAGGCGCTGTCCTACTTTCACCGTAAGGATGGAGCGGTCGTCGGGCTTTGGAAACGGCGTTGGGCGGCGCTGTCCTTCAATGAAGGCAAGTCCTGGACTACGCCGGTTCAGTTGCCCACAGTCATTCACTACAACGCCAAGGTGTGGGGGCAGCGCACGGACGACGGACGCTACGCGGTCATCTATAATCCGGCGGAGCGCTACCGCTGGCCACTTGCAGTTATCACGAGCGACGACGGTGTGCTCTTCGACAACCTGCTGCTCTTGCACGGCGAGATTCCGTATCCGCGCTACAGCGGAATCAACAAAAACATCGGCCCGCAATACATGCGCGGCATCGCCGAAGGCAACGGCAACCCACCCGGCGACGAACTGTGGCTGACCTATTCAGTAAACAAGGAGGACATTTGGATCACGCGCGTGCCGGTGCCGTGGTCGATGTTGCCGGCGACGAAGAACAGCGG
>DAOLDN010000598.1:0-2389 GCA_035327385.1 Verrucomicrobiota bacterium
GGCGCACGCCGCCGAGTTTGGAGGCGTTTTGCTTGAACCAGGTGAACGGCGTGTCGAATGCCCAGGACCAGCCTGCGGACATGTGATTGTAGGTTTCCTCCGTTCCCCAGACATCGTACCACTTCATCTGCACGTCCACCGGAACGCTGACGCCGTTGAAGAAGGCGACTTCGTTGGGCGTTCCGAGCGGACCGCCTTCGGCGCTGGTGCCGTTGTCGCCGTTGATGTAGATGATGAGCGTGTCGTCCAGTTTGCCCATCTTCTCGATGGCATCCACGACGCGACCGATTTCGTGATCGTTGTAGGCCGCGTAGGCCGCAAAGACCTCGACCTGGCGGATGAAAAGTTTTTTGGCCTCGGGCGAGAGTTCGTCCCAGGGTGTGAGATGCTCCTTCGGCCACGGTTCAAGCCTGGTGTTGGCGGGGATGACGCCGAGCCGTTTCTGGTTTTCAAAGATGCGCTCGCGCAATTTTTCGTAGCCGTCATCGAACAGGTGCATGGCGCGGATCTTGTCCACCCATTCCTTGGTGGGATGATGCGGCGCGTGCGTGGCGCCGGGAACGTAGTAGCAGAAGAATTTCCTGGCCGGGTCAATCTGGTTGATCCGGTTCAAGTATTCGATGCAGTCATCAGCCATGCCGGTGATGAGATTCCAGCCGGGCTTGCCCTCGAACGGATAGATCTGGGTCGTGTTGCGGAACAGGTTTGGCTGCCACTGATTGGCATCGCCGCCGACGAATCCGTAGAAGTATTCGAAGCCCATACCGATGGGCCATTGGTCGAACGGGCCGACCTGGCTGGCGCAGTAGGTGGGCGTGTTGTGATTTTTCCCGAACCATGAAGTGGCGTAGCCGTTGTCCAGCAGGATGCGTCCGATGGTGGCCTTGCTTTTTTCAATGATGCTGTTGTAACCGGGGAAACCGGACGCCTGCTCCGAGATGACGCCAAAGCCGGACGAGTGATGATTGCGCCCGGTGATGAGCGCGGCGCGCGTGGGCGAACAGAGTGCGGTGGAATGAATGTTGTTGTAGCGAAGACCGTTCTTCGCGATGCGATCCATCGTCGGCGTGGGAATGACACCGCCGAACGTGCTGGGAACGCCGAAGCCCGAATCATCCGTCATGATGAGCAGGATGTTGGGTGCCTTGCTGGGCGGGACAATGCGAGGTGGCCACCATGCCTTGGACGAGAGTGCGTCGTCCTTGATGACGCCGCCCCATTTTGGGTCGGGCGCGGGCAACTGCTTTCCGCTGATGGTTGTGGTGGCGCTGGGCGAACCAATCTCGCCGGTGGTTTCAATCGCCGCATGAGCGGCCGGCGCAATGGCAAGTGCGACGGCGGCGAGCAACGAACACTGGGGGTTTCGTTTGTTAGTTTTCATTTTGTCATTTTGTCTGTTGTGTTGAGAGTCTGACTTGGCGGGTTTCACTGCGGTCTTTCAATCGTGACCGCCATTGCCTCCGTGAGACGCACCCACACTTCGTCACCAGGACGCAGGTTTGTGAGGTCAACGCCGTTGGCGACCTTGAGACTGCGGGCGTCGCCTTTTTTGACCTCGGCAATGATACGGCGCGTCACGAGGTCCACGTCCATGACTTTGGCCCGCACATCGGTCGTCATCGCGGCCATGCCGGAGGGCACACCGTTCACAAGCACCCGGACGATGGCCGCGTCTGCTTCCGCGCCGGGTTTGGCGGTGCCGCGTCCGACAAACGTGACACATTCCTCGGCGATGGTGATTCGCAACTGGTCGCCGACCTTGACCTTGTCGAAGTTCACGGCCAACGGTCCAACCTTGCAATCGAACAACGCCCCGTCGGCGCGGCGCAAGAGGACCTTGCGGTTGTTGTAGTCAATGGATTGAACGGTCACATTGGCCCAGCCGGCTTCGATGTTGATGACCTGGACATTGGTGGATGCGGGCGCGGGCGCGGGTGCTTCGCCTGTGGAAACCCTGGGGGGCGGTGTCGCTGCGGACGGCGCAACGGGCTGGGGTGTGTTGGTGCAGGATGCGAGCGCCAGGACGACGAGGGCCGACGCCGAGGTGGCGAATCGTTGATGAATGGATTTCGTGGAGATCATCTTGAGGGGTTTGTTGTCGGAATGGCGCGGATGGATTGTGGGTCACTTGGATATGGGCTGCAAAATGATGTCGCCCGCGGAGATGACTGGTTCGCCGTCCGGCGAGACCACGGCATTGGTGCGACTGTAGGTGGCAAACGCCTGCATGTAACCGTCCTTGCGAAAGCTCACGGTGACGGAGTACCAACCGGCCGAGGCGAAGACAGCGACGGTCTTTTTGCTTTCGAGAACGAATCCGCCATCCTTGCCGGTGAACACGCCGCGTTCAGCCTGCATCACTTCGCCAGCCTTTTGGGGTTGATAGATT
>DAOLDN010000599.1:0-2388 GCA_035327385.1 Verrucomicrobiota bacterium
CGCGCCGAAAAACGATCCCGCCGAGGGCCAGCCGTAAGGCGTGGGTTCGCCGCGATAATCAAAACCCGTCCACGAGAAACCGCCCGCGAGGCGCGGACGCGTGGCGATGGCCTCCCACGAATTGCGCGCGCTGCTGTGCCTGTCCCATCCGGGAAACACGTCGTCGTAGGCGGTCACAATGTTTTGGCCGCCGACAAAAGCCCCACGCGTCATGACTTGGGAGGTGTCTTCCGTGCTGATAATCGGCTTGTTCGGATATGCCGCGAGAATCTTGTCGTAATCACCCGCCTGATAATTGATGCCGACAACGTCCATCGTCCACGCCGCGTTCTTGGGATTCGCTTTGCCGTCGCCGGTCAACTGTCCCTTGTTCTGTCCGCCGGTCGTGGGCCGGGTCGTGTCGAGGCGTTTGACCACCGCGTTCATGACGCGTGTCATCTCCATGCCCTCCTCGTTGACTTCGAGTCCTTCCTCGTTGAACAAACTCCACATGATCACGCTGGGATGATTGCGATCGCGGCGCACCAGCCATTCAAGCTGCTTCAAGTATTCCGGCGACGCATTGAAATGCCGCGTCTCGTCCATCACCAACATGCCGAGGCGATCGCAAATATCGAGCAACTCGCGCGACGGCGGATTGTGCGCGGTGCGATAGGCGTTCGATCCCATCTCCTTCAACTTGCGAACGCGGAATTCCCAGATCGAATCCGGCACAGCGACACCAACGCCCGCGTGGTCCTGATGGTTGCATGTGCCCTGCAATTTGAGCGGCTGATCGTTGAGGAAGAATCCTTCATTCGCGTCGAAACGAATCGTGCGAAAACCGCATTTCGTGCTGACGACATCCACTGGCTGCTTGTCGCGCAACACCGTCGTGCGGACTTCATACAAGTTCGGCTGTTCCACCGACCAGAGCTGCGGCGACTTCACCGGAATCGAAACCTTCGCCACCGCCGTATCCATCGGCACAAGGTTTACCGCCGCCGATTTGCCGCCGGCAATTTTCTTCCCAGCGGAATCGAAGACTTCGATGCTCACAGATGCAGACGCCGTGTTCGTCCCGGTGTTGGCCAGTGTGACTTCGGCGGGAATCGTCCACTTGCCCTTCGCGTCGCGCACCGGATTCGCATAAACCCCGTCCGTAACGACATGCACCGGGCTGCGCTTCACAAGCCAGGTGTGGCGATAAATGCCCGCGCCTTCATACCACCAGCCTTCCATCGCCTCGGCATCCACGCGCACGGCGATGGTGTTCTCGTCGTTGCCATAACGCGCCATCGGCGTGACATCCACGTAGAACGACGTGTAACCGCAGAAATTGTGGGCGACCACCGAGCCGTTAAAATACACGGTGCAATGCGTCGCCACGCCGTCGAACTGCAACTCGATGTTCCTGCCGCGATCCGCCGCATCGAGCTTGAAAGTGCGCCGATACCAGCCAATGCCGCGCGGACGATAGCCATGTTGCTTGAGTTCCTTGGAATCGAACGGCTGCTCCACCGCCCAATCGTGCGGCAGATTCACTGTGCGCCAGTTCCGGTCATCAAAGCCGCGCGCCGCCGCGCCCCACACACTTCCAGCCTTCGCACCATGATAGGTGATGTCCGGGGCGTAAAGATTGACGCCCTGGCCGCCGGGAAACGAATTGAGCGGAATGTCTCCAAGATGAAATTTCCAATTGGCGTTCAGCGAGAGGCGTTCCCGGGGCGTCTCCTCCGGCATTGGTTGCGTCGCAGCGCTTTGATCAGCCGAGAGCACCGCAAGCATCCCGCCCAGCAGGAGGTGACTGAGGACAGATTTCATAGGGCCGGGCCGCGAAAACCTGCTCAGTTCGTGATGACATCCACTTCGGCATACCCGACGTCATTATTGCCGTCGGTGTTGCGCAGCGCGCGCAACTTGATGTAGCGGCCCGGTGTCGGAGCGAAGGTCTTCATCTGCCACACGCGGTTGTTTTTGATGTTCGAGAATTCGCCTTTGCTGACCAGCTGCCACTCGGTGTTGTCGGGCGAAACGTAAAACTCATACTCCGCAATGACGCCCGGCCCCCACATGCCTTGATCGGGGAAGTATTTGAAGCCGGTCAGAGTTTTTTCACTGCCGAGGTCAATGACCAGGTCCACGGGCATCGTTTTATTCCGTGGCTGTTTCCACGAGGTGTTCGGGTTTCCATCCAGGAGCGCGTACGGCTGGTCGCCCGAAACGTCCATGATCTTCCAGTCTTTGCGGCTGATGTCGAAATTCTCCTGCGCCACCGGACTGGACTTGCCCGTGGCGGGATCGAAGGAAATCGCCCTGACCTCCACTTTTCCGTCGCCCGTCGGAACGGGGCCGGTGAAGCGCGCAGACTTCGTGGTCGGGGTCGCGCCATCGAGCGTGTAATAGAAC
>DAOLDN010000600.1:0-2380 GCA_035327385.1 Verrucomicrobiota bacterium
CCGTTTGTCAGCACTTCAAACAACCTGCCCGAACCGTTGGCGGAAAGCACGACGCTGTTCGTACCCGGCAACAGGATTGTCGCGTTGCTGACCACCACCGGCTGTGTGAAAGTCACCGTGCCGCTCGCTGCAAAAACCACCGTGCCGCCGCCGGTCATCGCGGCCTGAAACTCCGCAAACGTGTTGTTCGTGACAATGCCCGCAGCCCGTGAATTCAATAACGCAAAGCCAACCAAGCACGCCACGATGATTGCGGCGCACTTCAGGCTGCAACGACTCCCAATCTTTTGCGCCGGACGATTTTGCTTGGATTCCGTGCTCCGGCGGTTCATGGGCAATCATCCCTTTTTTGTGAGGTCAATACATGCACAGGCCAGCATCAAGGCAGATTGTCCTCTATCGGCTGGGTTCCGATCTTCCGGTCGGTCGCTCTCATTTCCTTTTGCCGGCGTTTGATCTCGTCGTATTCAGCCTGTCGCAACGCGGGTAGTCGCATCTTCTCGTCGGCTGCAGCCTGTGCCGCGGCACCGGGCGTGGGCAACACGGTGGGTCGCATCAAGATGATCAACTCCACCCGTTGCGCCGAATCGCCCGAGCTGCGGAAGAAAAACCCCAGCAACGGAATGTCCTTGAGGATCGGCACGCCGGAACGGGTCGTGCTGGTTTGGTTCGCGATGAATCCGCCCAGGATGATCGTCTCTCGGTTCTTCACGGCCACCTTCGCGCTGGCGCTGCGTTCCGTCGTCGTCGGCACGGGATTGCCGTCAATCGTCGTCGGCGTTCCCAATTGCTGGATCACCTGCTGGATGTCCATCACCACCAGGCCGTCCGGATTGATGAGCGGCAAGACGTCCAGCGTGATGCCGACGCGCTTTTCCTCATACACCGAACGCGACGTCGCTCCGGAAAAATCTCCGTAGGTCGTGCCGGTGATGTAAGGCACGGTGTTGCCGATGAACAACTGGGCCGGGACTGCGTGCGATGTCTGGATTCGCGGTCGCGACAGGACTTTCACGCGATTGTCGTCTTCGACCGCCTGTGCCGTGATGTACAAGTCGTCGTTCCAGTTCGCCGCGTAGCTGAATCCGCTTGGCAGGAGGCCCTGTCCCACGTTGGTGAGAGCCGCTCGGAAGTTCGCGGGATTAAGGAAGCTGGTCGTATTGCGGATGGCACCTACCCCGCCGAAATCGCCAGCCGTTCCCGGCGTCTGCAAATAACTGAAGCCCACCGTGCGCGAATCATCCAGCGACACTTCCATGATGATGGATTCAATAAGGACCTGCGCCAGCACCACGTCCAGTTGGTCCACGACCTTCTTGATCATGGCCATGTCCTGGCGCGTGGCAAAAACGAGCAACGAGTTCGTCCGTTCGTCGGCAATGATCTTCGTCTGCCCCAGCACCTGAACGTCGCCCGAAGCCGACGCGCGCCGGATGATGGACTGCAAACGGTCTGAGAAACTGGCTGTGCCGGGCGTGGCCCCCGCCGCGCCGCCGGTCTGCAACGGCTGGGCCAGACGGGATTGTGCGCCGCCGGTTGCCATGCGGGCGCCTGTGGTGGTTGTGCGCGCTCCCGTGGTGGTGCCGCCCACGCTCGTGCCGCCGCTGCCGGTGCCGCTCAGACTGTTGAGGGCACTGGCGATTTCCGCAGCCATGGCGTATTTGATCGGAATCACTTCCGAGATGAACTCCGACGGCGTGTCCACGTCAATCTGGTCAATGATCTCCAGCATGCGTTTCACGTTTTCGGCGAAGTCACGGATGACGATGATCTGGCTGCTGTCCACCGGCATGATGCTCTTGGTCTTGCTGAATGCCGTCAGCACCTGCACCAGTTCGCTGGGTTTGGCGGTTTTCAATTGCAGGATGTGCGTCACATACTGGCCCATCTCAGGTAGTTGCTCGGCATCCAAATCGCTGGGCTTCTGGCCTTCCTGTTCGGCCTGTGCGATGGGCACGGCTTTGACGAATTTTTCGCCGATGTTGATCATCGCGATGCCGTTCATGGCCAGTACGGCGTCCAGCGCCTGGATCAACTCGGATTTGGTCAGCGGCGTTTGTGTCTTCAAAATGATCGGTTGCGCGGTCAGGTTCGGCGCGCGGAGAATCGTCCGGTTCACCAGTTCGGCGTATTGCTGCAAGACCTGGGGCAGTTCAGCGCCCGCGTAATTGATCTGGCCGGGAGGAATGACATCCTCATCCGAAGGCGCGGGTGTGGCGCGTGGCACCGGAGGCGTCCGGGGTTGAGGCGTTGCAGGCGACAACGCGGGGGGTGTCGCAGGCGCGGGCGGCGTTGGTGTCGCGGCGGGCGGTTGTTCATCGGGCAAAGCGGGCAGCGCGTCCGATTCCGTGCCGGGTTCCACTTCAGGTGTGACGGTGGC
>DAOLDN010000601.1:0-2376 GCA_035327385.1 Verrucomicrobiota bacterium
GCGAGGTCCGCCTTGGGCCGCGTTTTCGCGTGCGCGGCCATCTTCTTGTCCGCAATGAACGCCTCACGCGTCATGCCGTTCAATTCATACGTGACCGTCCGGCGTCCGTCCTTGTCAGGATCGCTCACGTTGACAAGGCGGATGACCAGCGATTTGCCCTCCTCAATGGCCACGTTGATTTCCTCTCCACGTCGTAGTCCGTAAAAGAACGCCGGCGTCGGCAGCACGCTCAAATCACTGAACTCGCGCGTCTGTTTGACCAGTTCCGCGAACACCTGCGGATACATGAGGTGCGAATAAACATCGTCGTCCGTCGCCTCGCGGCGCACGACATCGGTGACTTCCTTTCGTATCTTCTCGAAGTTGGCGGGTGTGGCGACGGCTCCGGGAACGATGCCCTTCTTGAAATCCTTCCTGGCTTGCGCGGCCCGTTTTTCGCCGAGCACCACGCGTTGGACGGCCTCCGGCCAGCCGCCAGCAGGCCAGCCCAGACCGCCGCTCATCATGTCCACGACTGATTCGGGGAAACTTTGCGCTCCCGGTTCGAGATTCACAACGTCCGCGGGCTTGATGCCGCGACTGAACAGGAACAGCGCCATGTCGCCGACGACCTTGCTGCTGGGAGTGACCTTGACGATGTCTCCGAACAGCCGGTTGACCTCCGAATAGAGCCGGGCGATTTCCGGCCAGCGATGCGCCACGCCCATGCTGGCGGCCTGTTCCTTGAGATTGGTGTACTGGCCGCCGGGCATCTCGTGCAGATACACCTCCGCGCTGCCAGTCTTGGGAGCGGTATCGAACGGATGATAAAATTCCCGGACCTTCTCCCAGTAATCGGAAATCTCATTCAAAGTTCCCAAGTCCAGCCGCGTGTCACGCGGCGTGTTCTGGAGCGCGGCGACGACGGAATTCAAATTCGGCTGGCTTGTCGAACCGGACATGGACGCGATGGCGAGGTCCACGATGTCCACGTTTGCGTCGCACGCTTCGAGGATCGAACCCGCGTTCACGCCGCTGGTGTCGTGCGTGTGGAAATGGATCGGCAAATCCACCTCATCCTTCAACGCCTTGACCAGTTGATACGCCGCGTAAGGCCGGCACAGCCCCGCCATGTCCTTGATGGCGAGAATGTGCGCGCCCATCCGCTCGAGTTCCTTCGCCAGTTTCACGTAATACTTCAACGAATACTTGCTGCGCTTGGGATTGAGGATGTCGCCCGTGTAACAGATGGCCGCCTCGCAGATCGCGTGCGTGTCCTGCACCGCCTCCATCGCCACCTTCAAGTTCGGCGTGTAGTTCAACGAATCGAAGATTCGGAAAATATCAATGCCCGAAGACGCCGCGTGTTTGATGAAACCCGCAACGACGTTTTCCGGATAATTGGAATAACCGACCGCGTTCGATCCGCGGAACAGCATCTGGAAACAGATGTTGGGGATCTTCGCGCGCAACTGCCGCAAGCGCTGCCACGGGTCCTCGTGCAGAAAACGCATCGCCGTGTCGAACGTCGCCCCGCCCCACATCTCCAGCGAAAACAGGCCCGGAGCATGACGCGCCACCGCGTCCGCCACCGCCAGCATGTCAAAGGTTCGCACGCGAGTCGCCATCAGCGACTGGTGCGCGTCGCGCATCGTCGTGTCGGTGATCAGCAAACGCTTTTGTTTTCTGGCCCATGCGGCGAATTTTTTCGGCCCCAGTTCCAGCAACAGGTCGCGGCTGCCGGGCGGCGGCGCGATCCTGTGATTGAAAGCCACGGGCGCGACCGGCGTCAACGCCTTGTCAGGCTTGTAGCCTTTGGCGTGCGGATTGCCGTTGACGATGACGTTTCCGAGGAAGTTCAGCAGTTTGGTGGCGCGGTCCTTGCGACCCTTGAAACTGAAAAGCTCCGGCGACGTGTCAATCATCGTGGTCGTCGCCTGGCCGGTGTGGAATTTTTCGTGATGCAGAACGTTCTCCAGGAACGGAACGTTCGTCTTGACGCCGCGGATTCGGAACTCGGACAACGCGCGTGTCATCCGCTGGATGGCGTCCTGGTAGGTGTGGGCGCTGGCGATGACCTTCACCAGCATGGAATCGTAATACGGCGTGATGATCGCTCCGGCGTAGCCCATTCCGCCGTCCAATCGCACGCCAAAGCCGCCCGGCGACCGATACGCCAGAATTTTCCCGTAATCCGGCATGAACTTGTTTTCCGGGTCCTCAGTCGTCACGCGGCACTGGATGGCGTAACCG
Source organism: Verrucomicrobiota bacterium (assembly GCA_035327385.1). Classification (GTDB taxonomy): domain Bacteria; phylum Verrucomicrobiota; class Verrucomicrobiia; order Limisphaerales; family JADLHS01; genus DAOLDN01. The sequence goes on from DAOLDN010000601.1 coordinate 2,233, forward strand.
TTCTTCGGAATGTGCTCCTGTCGCGGCATTCCCACTTCCGGCCCGTGCAGTGCGTGTCCCTGCGCGATGAGAATCTGCGACCTCACCAGATCAAGCCCCGTGATGACTTCAGTCACCGTATGCTCCACCTGGATGCGTGGGTTC
>DAOLDN010000602.1:0-2376 GCA_035327385.1 Verrucomicrobiota bacterium
AACGGCGCGCCGGTCAGCGCCAGCGCAAACCTCGACCTCGGTGTCCGCGGCTGGAACTATGACGTGGCATTCGATGCGAACCGCGTTCCTGTCGCTCCGCTGGCGAATTCGTTCGCGCCGGATTATCGCGGTCAGGCCAACGGCACTCTCATCGCCGGAGCGCAGGTGCAGGGCACTGGCATGAGCGGCGCCAGCCTCCAGAGAAATCTGGGAGGTCATTTCAACCTCTCGCTGACGAACGCCAGCATCCAGCTCGCCGGCAAAAAAGTGAAACGCATCGTGACGCCCATCGCCGCCGTGCTCGGCCTGGATGAATTGCTGCGTTCACCGTTGACCCAGATGGATGTGCGGGTCGGGCTGGGCGGTGGCGCGATTGACGTCAAACAGTGCGAAGTCTTGAGCCAGGCGTTTCGCGCGGACCTTGGCGGACGCATTCCGATCGCCACGGTGCTGACCAACTCGCCATTGACGAACTGGCCCGTGAACCTTTCGTTGAGCCGCAGTCTCGCGGAAAAGGCGCGTTTGCTGACGGCGGACACGCCGACCAACGCCACGTTCGTCACATTGCCGACGTTCGCCTGGGTGGTTGGAACGATTGGCAGCCCGGACGCCCGGACTGACAAGCTTGTCATCGCAGGTCTGGTGTCCAGATCGCTTGGCGGGGCGACGCAACTCATCGGCGGCAGGGCGGGGAACATCTTGCAGGGCGTCGGCAACATTCTCACCGGCCAGCCCGCCCAGCAGACGAGCACGAACAGCACCACGGGTTCGACCAATCGTGCAGCGCCGTTCAATCCTCTGGACTTGTTGCGCAAGCCAAAGGACAAGTGACGGAGCAGAACTCTCCGTGATCGCGATGCGGGGCGCGCCAATCTCTTCTTGGCTTTGAAATGGATTCCCGAATACTCAAGCCGCATGGAAGCTGTTCTCAATTACCTTCGCCGTAACCAGACGCGGTTCGTCGCCGAGCTTTGCGAGTATCTGCGTTTTCCCAGCGTCTCCGCGCAACCGGATCATCGCAAGAACACCTGGGCCTGCGCCGAATGGCTGGTGAATCACTGCCGCCAGATCGGCCTCGACGCGCGACTTTGCCCGACGAAAGGTCATCCAATCGTTGTGGCCAAGACATCGCGCGCCGGTTCGTCAAAGAAGCCGCACTTCATGGTTTATGGTCACTACGACGTGCAGCCCGCCGAACCTTTTGAATTGTGGGATTCGCCGCCGTTCGAGCCGCGCATCGTGGGGCGGTCGTTGTTCGCTCGCGGTTCGAGCGACAACAAAGGCCAGCACCTCGCGCATCTCAACGCCGTTGAGGCTTACCTCAAAACCGGCACGGAACTGCCGTGCGATTTGACGTTTGTCATCGAGGGCGAGGAGGAAGTCGGCAGCAAACATCTGACGGAATTCCTTCGCAAACAACGCAGCGAACTGAAGTGCGACGGCATCGTCATCTCGGACACCGGAATGCCCAGTCCGAAGCATCCGGCACTGACTTATTCGTTGCGCGGCATCGCGGCATTTGAAATCACGCTGCACGGCCCGTCGCGCGATCTGCATTCGGGCATCTTTGGCGGGTCGGTGGAGAATCCGGCCATCGCATTATGCCGGTTGCTGGCCAGAGTGCATGACTCGAAAGGCCGCATTACTGTTCCCGGTTTTTACAACGGAGTAAAACCGCTGACGGCCTATGAGCGAAGGCAACTGGCGCGGCTGCCGTTCAACCGCGCGCGTTATCGGAAGTTTCTGGGCGTGCCGCAGTTGTTCGGAGAGAAAGGCTACACGCCCATCGAACAATTCAGTGCACGACCCACGTTCGAGATCAATGGATTGACCAGCGGCTATCAGGGCGACGGCAGCAAGACCATTGTCCCTGCCTGGGCAAAGGCCAAGATCACAACGCGCCTCGTGCCCGACCAGTCGCCTGCGAAAATCATCAAGGCGGTCACTGCGTTTCTGAAGAAGCATTGCCCGCCGACGATGCGCATGGAACTTGTCAGCGGCCACGGTGCGCAAGCCTATATGGTGTCGCCGACCAGTCCGCAGGCGCAGGCGGCGCTGCGGGCACTGAAACTGGCGTTCAAACGTCAGCCGGTGCTGATGCGCGAGGGCGGTTCGATACCGATTCTCAACGACTTCAAAAAGATTCTCGGTGTGGACACGCTGCTGGTCGGCCTTGCGCTGCCTGATGCCAACGCCCATTCACCCAACGAGAAGTTCGACCTCGACATCTTTGAGAGGGGCCAGCGGCTCGGGGCGTATCTGTGGCAGGAACTGGCGCGGACTTGAATCATGCCCATCACGACTTCCAATTCTCCAGTTTTGCGGCCAGTTTTTTCACCCGCAGACCGAACACTTTTGTGAACGAACCGGGAATTT
>DAOLDN010000603.1:0-2368 GCA_035327385.1 Verrucomicrobiota bacterium
AGGCTTACGACGCGAAAGCGGCAGAGGGCTGCCGCAGTCCAAAACCTCGCGGAATCTTCCAACGGGCTTTCAGCATTCGGTCACACTTCTGATTAAACCGCTCTCGGGAAGATCGCCCGGAGGTAATGCCGCTTGACGACGTCCGTTGCATCGGGTTTAACGGAGGCGTCGCGGTCGTCACAACCGCGCGCCCAATCAGAAAGAACCCGCATGAAAACCCCATTCATCATCCTCATCGCTGCCGTTGCCACCGTCCTCGCCGTGCTGCCGGCGCGTGCCGAAAAGGAACCAAAACTAAACATCACCTCCGGCCCGGCTGTCGTGAAACTGGGCGACGTCGCCCGCATCCAGGTGCCCGCCGGCTACGATTTCATGGATGGCTCCACTGTCCGCGCCATGATGAAAGCCTGGGGCGAACCCGTCAGCGGCCACGAACTGGGAATGATCGCACCCACCAACGAAAACTGGTCCGTCATGTTCGAGTTCAACGAAATCGGCTACGTGAAAGACGACGACAAGGACCAACTCGACGCCGACAAACTTCTCGCCGCCATCAAGGCCGGCACCGAGGAAGGTAACAAGGAACGCGCCCGCGCAGGCAATACGCCGCTGATCATCATCGGCTGGGAAAAACCGCCGCATTACGACGAAACCACGCACAACCTCGAATGGGCCATCCGCGCCGAGAGCGAAGGCCGCGCCATCCTCAACTACAACACGCGCCTGCTCGGCCGCAAAGGCGTCATGGAGGCCGTGCTGATCGTCACGCCGGACGAATTCGCCGCCTCACTGCCATCCTTCCGCAATTTGCTCGCGGGCTACGATTACTTGTCAGGCGAAAGTTACGCCGAATTCAAACCCGGGGATAAAATTGCCAAATACGGACTCGCCGCTCTCGTATTGGGCGGCGCTGGCGTCGGTGCCGCAAAACTCGGATTACTCGGCTGGCTGGCGGTCTTCTTCAAGAAAGCTTGGAAGCTCATCGTCATCGCCATCATCGGCGTGGCGGCGTTCTTCAAGAAAATCATCAACCGCATCACGGGCAACAGGGATCCCAATCAATCCTGACGCCACACCCGACACCGCATGAGCGACGTGCAGTGGCTGTTTCTCGTCCTGGCGTTGCTCTACGCTTGGGAGTGTGCCTGCTGGCTGAGGCCCGGTTCGGTCGCGTTCACCACCTGGTTCGGACGCCGCTGGCGAATACGGCATCCCGGCACGCTCGCAGGCAACGACAAGGGCGGATTCATCCCCGTCGCGCCGTTGCCGCCGTTGGGAACACTGCTGACCACGGCACAACTCCCGTTCTCCTGTTCCCCTGACGCGTTGCTGGGCTTCGTCTCCACCAACGTCAATCCCGGCCCGCGCTCCTCGCAAACCAGTCAACTGTTCCGTTTCGACGACATCAACGAAGTCCGCGCCAAGGGGAAAAACGTGCTCATCAACGGACGACGTTTCCTGCGCGCCGGCTCGCAATGGCGCGCCTCGCAACTCGTCTCACAGATCAAACGACTGCGCGAACTCAAACGCGACCAGCGTGAATCGGCAATCACCGCCCTTCACCTGGAATGTTTCGACACCAAGGCGCTGGAACAGCGCTGGGCCGGGCTGCGCCAAACCGCACGCCCGTTGCGCCTGCTGGCAAACGCCATTGTCGCGCTGGTGTTCGTCGTCGCACCCGTGTTGATCTGGACTCTGGGATTTGCGCTCTCGTGGATCGGACTGCTCGCAACCTTGCTTGTGCTCGACGTGACAACGGCGATCTTTTTTTACATCGCCCACAAGAAACTGTTCCCGCGCGCCGACGACGAACGATTCACACACACGTTGACCGTGCTGTTGTCCCCGGCATCGGCAATGCGCGCCCACGACGCGCTCACACGCCAGGCCCTGGAAATGTTCCATCCGCTGGCGGCGGCAACGTTGTTCCTGCCGAAACCAGCCGTGGAACGATTCGCCCGACGCGTGCTGCTCGACATCCGCCATCCGGCGCTGCCGCAATGTCCGTCCAACGACGCAACCACGCTTGAAGCCGAACGCCACACGCGCGCCGCACTGCAAATGGCCGTAGAGGAACTTCTGAAACAACATTCATTCGACGTGGAAAAACTCTGCCGACCGCCGTCGCCCACGGACGAATCCTGCTGTGCTTACTGTCCGCGCTGTGGCGAGCAGTTCACGACGGTTACAGCGCGGTGTTCCGATTGTGGCGGCCTGCCCGTGGTGGCGTTCGACCGCCAATGACCGTGGCTGCACTCCTCACAGTGCGGCCAATCCTGGAGCGGTTTAATTAAAAGTGTGGCCGAGTTCTGAAAGCCCGTTGGAAAATTCCGCGAGGTTTTGGACTGCGGCAGCCCTCTGCCGCTTT
>DAOLDN010000604.1:0-2366 GCA_035327385.1 Verrucomicrobiota bacterium
CATTTCCATTCCCCGCCGGTTGCCGCCCGACGTTTTGCCGCTGGTTCCAAACGGAGCTTTGTGGCAATCCCTGGAAACGCCCCAACCGCCTCCACAAGATTGGAACTCATTTTTTCACGACGACAGCCCGGCCAACGGCTGGCTCACCGGCAGGGCGGAAATCGGCTACGGCGACGCCGTGGATTCCCGGCCAGAAACCACGGTCATCGGCGAATTGCCGCGACCGGTGACGACCTATTTCCGTCACACGTTTCTTGTGTCCGACCCCGTCATCTTTACCGGATTGCAGTTGCGGCTGTTACGCGACGACGGTGCCGTGGTGTATCTCAACGGCATCGAGGTCTTCCGCAGCAATCTGAATCCTACGAACGAAATTCTCCACGACACACTCGCCGAAGAACCCGATTTCGACGACGGCCAGACTTTCATTGATGTGGAGCTGGTGCCGATGAACCTCATTCCCGGCCCGAACGTCATCGCCGTGGAAGTCCATCAGGACTCGGACGCGCCGGACGACATGAGTTTCGACCTGATGCTGCTGGGCCAGTTGGGGACGATTCCACCCGCGGATTGTAACAACAACGGTCTGTTCGACTACGAGGACATCGCCAACGGCACGAGCTTGGACTCCAACGGGAACGGTGTGCCCGACGAGTGCGAAACCACGTTCCGCTTGCGGCAGGCGACGTTCGTGGACGCCAACGGCGACGTGCTGCAATCCTTCTCCGACTATGGCCTGCTGGAAATCGCCGCGATTCAGCCGCAACCCAAAAACATTGCATGGGCCAACATTCTGTACGAGGGCGAATGGGTGGTGCAGAATCTTCCGTTGCTCAACCAAAATGGCATTCCCACGCCCGCCGGCTACAACGTCAGTTTCAGCCTCGGCAACGTCATCGGAGTGCCGGTCACATCCGCCCAATTGCACTGGTCCATCACGCCGCACCCGCTGGTTTCCGCGCCGTTACCGCTGCTGACGACACTGCTGACAGTCACCGAGAAAAAAGTTTATCCAAGCACCACGCCCGGAACGAACAACACGCCGGCCGTCCCGCACGTTCCGACCCCGGCGGTCAACTTCACCAACGCCGCCAGCACCAACGTCAACCAGGTCGTCCGTCGTGGCGTGCCCACAGTCAGCGAGGAGGTCAATCATTGCGGCCCGGGCGCGGGCGCACGCTGCCTCGGCTGGCTCAATTCCGAATACAAACTGGGACTCACCAACGCCCAGTCCATCTACGACACGCTCAAGGGCACCAACCACATGAAAACCACCTCCACCAACGGCACCATCTACGACAACGTGGCGGAGGGCATGAAAAAATACGCCGGCGAACAGGGTCTGAGCAACAAACTCACCGTCACCAGACGTTACACAGAATCGCCCGACGACCTCTACAAAAACCTCAAGGCCGGCCAGGATGTCATCATGCTCATGGGCTGGTACCGCCGAGTGTTCACCACCAACATGGGCGTCGTCTCCACCAACTGGGTGCGTGACGGAGGCCACATCGTCACCGCCACCGGCGGCACCAAACCCACCAACGGCGAACCCACCATTGATTTCAAGGACGACGCCTTCGGCGAGGACGATCAAGGTGACGGCAAGGCCGACACCGGCAAGAACAAAACCTCCACGTTCCGCCTCTGGCCCGGCACCACCAACGTCTGGATCATGGAAGGTTTCGGATCGTGGAGCGTCTTTGAAGGATTTATCACCGTCTGTCCCGACCCCGTCACGCAGGCCAGGACAGTTCAGGACAACGTAAAACCGGTTCCTCCCAAGGAAGGCATCAAGGAACGCATCAAGCGTTATTTTGACGGCATGCTGCCCACGCCGACCGAATTGCGCGAACTGCTCGGCTGGACACTGGCGTTGCAGAGCGACACCGGATTCCTGCACGAAAACCTCGAACTCAATTCCCTGCAACACACCGTCAAATACATCGTCGCCGACCTTCAATCCGACTGGAGCCGCCGGTTGCTTTGCCTCACATTGGATTATTGCCGCACGCAGGACGCTGCATTGCTGCCCGAAATGCTCGATCTGGCCAACAAGACCGACCAATCCTCCACGCTCATCGTGGACTGTCTGGAAAAGCCGGAACTCTGCGAATCGCCGGCGTTGCCCACCATCAGCATCGAATTCACCAATGGTGTCGTGTGGGTCAACTGGCCTGCCGGCAGCGAACTGGTCAGCGTCACGACACTTGGCGACGAATGGCTGCCCGTTCCCGGCGCGGTGTCGCCGCATCCCGTTTCGCCCGGCGGTGGCAGCCAGTTCTTCCGCGCTACGCGTGACGACGGTTGCCTCTACGGCGTCAAATCCCTCATCTCCGGAGAAATCCCTTTGGCGGACTTCATCT
>DAOLDN010000605.1:0-2357 GCA_035327385.1 Verrucomicrobiota bacterium
CGCACCCGCGACGAAACGGACTTCCAGTTGCGCATCGTGGTGCATCCGACGGTGCTCGAACGCCTGCGCACCGAAGACGAGAAACATCTCATCGAGATGGAAAAACGTTACTTCGGCAAACTGTCGTTCCGCGCCGACCCTGGAATGCACGCCGAACAGTTCAAGATACAGAACGTGACCACCAACGAGGAACTCGCCAGCGTGGGTTCATGAAGCGGCAGGTTCAGGCGACCCTGTTCACCTCCAATCACCATGAAATCGAGAGTACCGATATGAATCTGTTTCAAAGCATCAATAGCGAGGCGCAGAAGCGGGCGGTCAGATTTCTGGTGATTGGGGGGCTGGCCACCAATTGCTACGGCTATTCTCGTGACACGGTTGATCTGGACCTGCTCGTCCAGAAGGAACGACGTCAGGACTGGCTGGATCTGTTCTCGACACTCGGATACAACCTGCTTGCCGACGGGGGCGTGTTTGTGCAGTTCTCACCGCCCAAGGCGGGGGCATGGCCGGTGGACTTGATGCTGGTGCGCGAGCCAACGTTCGCGCCAATGCTGGAACAATCTAAGGAAGTGGAATTGTTCGCGACGCAGATGCGAATACCGGCGCTCGAACACCTCCTGGCCTTGAAGCTGCACGCGCTGAAACACACACACGTCGGGCGCTTCCTCAAAGACTTCCTCGATGTCGAAAACCTGGTCCGAGTGAACAGGATAGACCTACGATCAGAACGCGTTCGGCAGTTGTTCCTAAAGTATGGTAATCTGGACTTGTATGAAAAAGCACTCCGAGCCTGCGACCGGGAGTAGTTACCAATTGCACGATGCCGCCCTGGCCGCCGATCTGGAATTCCCAGTGGCGCCGGATTTCGTTTCTCTTCCGCCGCGACTGGAACTGGCAGTCATGCTGGCACGACTGGAGGAGACAATGCCCTGGCGCAGCACCCGGCCCGGTGTCGAAGACCGGCGATTGGCGGAAAAAATACCGGTCGAATTCGTCCTGTGACGAGCCGAAACACTGATTGACTGCCAGGCAATTCAAGAACTTGACCACGAACGAGGAACTTTTCGTTCTGTCAATTCGCGGGTAACTTGACCCACTTCAAGAATCCATCGTGCCCTTGCCCGTGCATTGCTTTTCCTCCAAAATGCCCGTCCGATGAAAAAGAAATCGTCCGCAAAGAAATCACGCAACACGCAACACGCAACACGCGACCTCCGCCCCTTCTCCGGCCCGCTCCTCGACGGCCCGCACCGCGCCGCCGCGCGCTCCATGCTTTATCCCGTCGGCTTCACCAAGGAAGATTTCAAGAAGCCGCTCATCGGAATCGCCTCGACGTGGAGCAACGTCACGCCGTGCAACATGCACATTGATAAACTCGCGCTCGAAGCGGAGAAAGGCGCGAACGCCGGCGGCGGCAAGGCGATCGTCTTCAATACCATCACCGTCTCCGACGGCATCTCGAATGGCAACGAAGCGATGAAATACTCGCTCGTCTCGCGCGAAGTCATCGCCGATTCGATTGAAACCGTCGTCGGTTGCGGCGGCATGGACGGCTATGTGGCCATCGGCGGTTGCGACAAGAACATGCCGGGCGCGATGATCGCCATCGCCCGCATGAACCGTCCCGCCGTGTTCGTTTATGGCGGAACGATTTTACCAGGTTGTTTGACTGCGGAGCGGAGCGCGGACGCTCCCCGTCCCCAGCACGGTGAAACGAACGGAGCAACCGAAAGTTCAGACCCGCAATCACAATCGGACGCACTGCAAGCGGGGACCGCTCGCGGTCCGGGACGCGAACTCGACATCGTCTCCGTCTTCGAAGCCATCGGCCAGCACGCCGCTGGCAAAGTCAGCGACGAAGAGTTGCACGCTGTGGAATCCTGCGCGATTCCGGGTCCGGGTTCATGCGGCGGCATGTATACCGCCAACACCATGGCGAGCGCGATTGAAGCGCTCGGCATGAGTTTGCCCAACAGCTCCGCACAAAACGCCATTTCGCCCGCGAAGATGGACGATTGCCGTCGCGCCGGTGCGGCCGTCGTGGAGATGTTGCGCCGCGACATCAAGCCGCTCGACATCCTCACGAAGAAAGCGTTCGAGAACGCCATCACCGTCGTCATCGCGCTCGGTGGTTCGACCAATGCCGTGCTGCACCTGCTCGCCATCGCGCACGCCGCGAAGGTGAAGCTCGCCATTGACGACTTCACGCGCATCGGCAAACGCGTGCCCGTGCTCGCCGACCTCAAGCCCAGCGGCAAATACAGCGTCGCCCACCTCGCGCGCATCGGCGGCATCGCTCCCCTCATGAAGATGCTGCTCGAGGCCGGCTTGCTGCACGGCGACTGCCTCACCGT
>DAOLDN010000606.1:0-2355 GCA_035327385.1 Verrucomicrobiota bacterium
GCTTGATACGGCGTGTGTGGCGCGTTGAAAGTGAGATAAAGGTAAAAAGGCTTGCTGGCATCCTGTGCGTTGATGTATTTCACCGCGTCGTCCCCAAAAAGCGTGGTGCTGTAGCCTTTTTCGTGAACGGGTTTGTTGTCACGAAACCAATCCAGCACGCCGAAGTCGCCGTGCTCAAAATAGTCCAGTTCGCCGATCGTCGCGCCGTAGGCGTAATCGAAGCCACGCTGCTTGGGCCAATGCGCGAGGTTCGCGTGGCCGAGATGCCATTTCCCGATGTTGGCGGTGTTGTAGCCGGCTTCCTTGAGGCATTGCGGCATGAGCCACTCGTTGGTGTCCAGACCATAACCGGCGGTGCCGGGAATCACCATGGTTTGCAGGCCGTAGCGGAACGGATAACGGCCTGTCATCAACGCCGCGCGTGTGGGAGTACACATGGGCTGGACGTAAAATTGAGAGAACTTCACGCCTCCGGCGGCCAGCGCATCAAGGTTCGGTGTCTTGATGTCCGTGCAACCGTTGAAGCCGACGTCCTTCCAGCCGAGATCGTCAACGACGATGTGAACGATGTTGGGTTTCTTGTCCGCTGCGTGCGCGGAGACGCCGGTCATCAGCAGAGCGGCGCAAATGAGCAAGGTGTTTTTCATGAAGGCGAGGTGTTGAAATCAAAACTTCTTTGCGATACTGATGCCGTAGGATTGTCCCTGGAAACGGTCTTCAGCCGAGTATTCGTAGAACGCGTGGAAATTCACGACGAGATTCCACGGCACGCAAGTGATCCCGAGCTGGCCGCCGACGGCGTGAACCTGATCCTTGATGTTGTTCGCGTCACTGCCGGAATCTTCCGTGACCTGCCAGCTATCGTAGCCCGCCGGGCCGATCTCCAGCAACAGCGAGTTGTCCTTCTTGAGAGGGATGTACTGGCTGATGCCCCAGTTGAGCGTGAGAGTGTTGCCGGGCGTGAGATCGAAGTCCTCCTTCTCCGAGTTGATTTCATAAGTCAACGCGGCGGTCACGGCAGTCGCTTTGTTTTCCATCGGATACCACGCGACCGCTCCTTGGAACTGATGCGTCCAGAAACCGTAGCCGATGTTGTCGCCCGATTCGACTTTGACCGGCCCAACCCCCGCCACGGTCACGGTGTCGGTGCTGTATTTGCCGACCGGCGCATAAAAGCCGTAGGACACAGTGAAATCCCAATGTTTGAGCGACCAATCCAGCCAGACCGGCTGAACCAAAAGATCGCCCACTCCCCAGCTCGATCCGCTGCCGCCCAGCGCCGCGCTCTCAGCACGGGACAAGGAAGCTTCGGGGCTGGCGTTGGCAAACGTCGGCGCAATCAGAATACCGCAGCGCGCGCCAAACGGTTTCCAATCCGGCACCCAGATCAGCGTGGGCGAAACCACGTAGATGTCCACGTCCACGTCCAGGTCGAGCGTTACGGCCGGGCCGCCACCCGGAGGCGCGATCGTGACATCGTCCATTTCGTTTCCGTTTTTTCCGTTGAGCCGGTCGGTCGTGTAATAATAGTTATAGACGGCGCCGTAAAAACCCGGTTCGGGCGGAACAAAAAAGTCACGGATGTTCATGAAGCCGCCGTTGTAGTGGCTGATTTCGCCTGCGTTGACGCTCGTCGAAAGAGCAAGTGCAAGGAGGGAGGTGCGAACGAATCCAACATTAAGCTGATTCATAGATCAAGTTTCTGGCATCAGCAAAACATCCCTCAAAATGACTGTAAAGACATTTTGCATGATGGGAAGACTGCTCCTTCCAAGAGCGGCACGCCTCCATTTCATGCAACTCTCTCCCATCTCCATACCAGACCATCCTCGGGATCCACAACCTCTCCAACCCGCCGGAAACCGCACTTCGTCAGCACCCGCGTTGAAGCATTCCACTCCGGAAGCGTGTGCGCTCGCACCACGCGGACCTGTCCGTGGCTGAACGCATGGCTCACCAGCGCCCCCGCCGCTTCTGTCGCGTAACCCTTGCCCTCGTGCTCCGGGTTCACTGCATAGGCTATCTCCACCACGCCGTCTCCGTCCGGCGGCCCCTTGAAGCCGCACCTGCCTACGGTGTCCCCCGTGTCCCGATGCACCACCGTGAAACCATGAATCCAGGGGTCAGCCGGACTTGAGCCATCGAGCAAAGCCAGCCACGCGGCTGAGAGGGTCGCCCTGTCCTGCGGCTGCATCTGCGCTACATAAGTGCGCACGTCTTCACGCGTCTGAAGGACCAATCTCAGATGTTTCGTTTCGACTGGCGATGCATTCATGAAAGCAACTTACGGCGTCCTATGAGAGTTCATCGGTCGAGGATTATGAAGGGTTTCACGTTTTTGACAAATCCACCAGC
>DAOLDN010000607.1:0-2353 GCA_035327385.1 Verrucomicrobiota bacterium
GACACGTCGGCGCTCCTTTTCAGACGGAGCGCCGGTCTGCGACCGGCTTTGGGCGTTCAGATCAAGACTCACGCGCAACGTCACCTTCGCTTTGGACATCAAGGGTTCAGCACGGTTTAAGCTGGCTACAAGCCGGCGCTCCGAACGTTCGCGCGTTCACGAATTCTGTCCATCGCCCAGCGCGCGTGCTCGGCAATCAATGGTTCAGAATCATTTGATGCTTTCTCCAATGCCGGAAGTGCGTCTGAATTTCCCACGTTGCCCAGCGCGACACATACGTTTCTCAAAAGGCCGCGACGTTTTGTCCGCAACATGGGCGTGCCCGCAAAGCGCTGCTTGAATCCAGCCTCGTCAAGTTGCAGCAATTCGATGAGGTCGGGAGAATCAAGGTCGGCGCGGGCGTGGGCTTTCATTAATCCGCCTTCCCGCGCGAAACGATTCCACGGGCACGCGGCGAGGCAGTCGTCGCAGCCGTAAATGCGATTGCCGATGGCCGGCCGCAGTTCGACGGGAATCGAGCCTTTCAGTTCAATGGTCAGGTAGGAGATGCACAGTCGCGCATCGAGCTGGAACGGCGCGGTGATGGCGCGTGTCGGGCAGGCTTCGATGCAGCGGGTGCAACTGCCGCAACGATTCTTTTCGGGCGAGTCTGGTTCAAGTTCAAGCGTGGTGATGATTTCCGCCAGAAAGATCCAATTGCCCAGCTTGCGGCTGATGACGTTGGTGTGCTTGCCGACAAATCCAATTCCCGCCCGCTGCGCCAGATCGCGTTCCAGCAACGGGCCGGTGTCCACATACCAGAGTGAGCTTGTGATATTGCCGTCGAGTTTATCCACGAAGGCTGTTAGTTGCTTGAGCTTTTCTCCGAGAACGTCGTGGTAATCATTGTAGCGCGCGTAGCGGGCGACCACACCAGATTTGCGATTTACGATTTGCGATTTACGATTCTCCGCAATTTCCTCTGCCTCCTCCACATCTCCAGCGTAGCTTGCGGCGAGACAGATGACGCTTTTCGCGCCAGGCAACACGCGTTGGGGATCAACCCGCTTTTCCGCGTTGCGCTCCAGATAACCCATCTCGCCGTGATGCTTTTTGCCAATCCAATCTTGAAATTGCCTGCGGCTTTCCGGTGGCGACGCTGACGTGAAGTGGCAGTCTTCGAAGCCGAGTTCGAGCGCGTGTTGCCGGATGGAGTCTTTCATTTTTGCGTCGCCCGGGCCGACTGGAACTGATGCGCCACCTGCTGGGCGACTTCACGGACGGAGCGCCATTCGGTGTTCACCAGCACGTCGGCCTGTTTGTAGAACGGGGCGCGAGCGGCGAGCAGTTCGCGGATTTTTGCCAATGGATCGGGCGTGTTGAGCAGCAACGGGCGGTGCGATTGTCCGCGAACGTTCTCCCAGATTTTTTCCGGCGACGCCCACAGGCAGACGACCAGCGAATGAGATTTCAAGCTGGCGAGGTTGTCCGGATTGACCGGGACTCCGCCGCCCGTGGAGATGACCGATCTGGTGCGGGATGCCAGTCCCTTGATGATCTCATGTTCCAGAGCGCGAAAAACGGCCTCGCCCTGCTGGGCGAAGATGTCGGCGATGGATTTTCCGGCGGCGTTGACGATGAGTTCGTCCGTGTCAACGAATCCAAATCGCAACTGTTCGGCCAGCAGGTGGCCGACGGAGGACTTGCCCGTGCCCATGAACCCGATGAGTGCAATGTTCGAGATGTTCCGCGCGTTGCTCACGCCACTGGATTAGCCGATAAACGCCGCGTTCGCACGCAGTTTCTCGAACCACTCATCCTGGAACAATTCTGTCGCGTTGAATGCGGCGGGCAAAGTCGTTAGCCTTCGGGCATGACAAACTCATCGGGTTCAATCTCGCGTGCCGGTTTCGGCGTCACCAGGGACGGTCACACCGCGGATATTTTCACTTTGCGAAACGCCACGGGCGCGGAGGCGCGAATCACGAATTACGGAGGCATTGTGGTTTCGTTGAAAGTGCCGGACAGAACCGGAGTCATGGGCGATGTAGTGCTCGGCCACGACACGCTGGAGGGATACTTTCCGAACAATCCCTACTTCGGCTGTCTTGTCGGGCGGTTCGGAAACCGCATCGCCAACGCGAGGTTCACGTTGAACGGCAGGACGTATCAACTCGCGGCCAACAACGGTGAAAACTCGTTGCACGGCGGTCTCAAGGGATTCGACAAGGTCGTCTGGAACGCGAAGCCGGCGGAGACTTCCAGCGGCCCGGCGTTGGAATTGAACTACGTGAGCCGCGATGGCGAGGAAGGTTATCCGGGCAATCTGTCCGTGACGGCGATCTACACACTGACGAATGACAACTCGCTGCGG